>JAEZLU010000258.1 GCA_023415075.1 Bacillota bacterium | reverse complement strand
CCCCCATACAATGAAGCAATAAACACGTAGCCGGGGGTGAAAGGTATTGGTGTCTTTTTTTGCTATCATGGCGGCCGCCGTCGCCAAGGGCTTAACCCTGCTGATAGCCTATCTGACCAATAACACTTTCCCGTTGCCGTTGTCGGAAAAAGAGGAGCAGCATTATCTTGACCGGCTGAAGGATGGCGACGAAAAAGCCAGAAACGTCCTGATCGAAAGGAACTTGCGCCTGGTTGCCCACATCGTTAAGAAGTTTGACAATACCGGCGAAGAGATCGACGACCTGATTTCCATCGGCACCATCGGCCTGATCAAGGCCATCAACACTTTCGACCAGGGGAAAAAGACCCGCCTGGCTACTTATGCTGCCCGTTGCATCGAGAATGAAATACTCATGCATTTTCGCAGCACCCGGCGAACCCGCACCGAAGTCAGCCTGTATGACCCGATCGGCGTCGACAAGGAGGGCAACGAAATAACCCTGATCGATGTGTTGGGGACTGCTCCCGACGTGGTGGCTGAAGCGGTGGAGATACAGTGCGAGCAAGAACGACTCAACAATCAAATTAGCCGGCTCAGTAGCCGGGAGAAATGGGTGCTGGAGATGCGCTTCGGCATGCCGGACGGCGGCAAGAAAACCCAGCGTGACATCGCCAAGCTATTGGGTATTTCTCGCTCGTACGTCAGCCGGATTGAAAAACGGGCCATCGGTAAGCTGAGCAAAAACCTTTCGGCCGAGAACGGACCCTGCTGACGGCTTATTATGATCCGAGCCAATAAAGCCTTACCGCCAGGTAGGGCTTTTGTTTTTTATTATCGTCCATGTTATAATTTTTTAAAGAGTCCGCCGTGGGAGGTAACGAGTTGTATCGGCTTTTTTGCCCCGATCAGGTGGTTGAATCCTTATTCGACATCGACCTGGAGGCCCTGGAGGACGCTGGCGTCCGCGGGGTTATCTTCGATCTCGACAACACCATAATCCCCTGGGACAGCTGCGAAATGTGCCCGATAATCAGCAAGTGGCTGGAAAGCGTCATCAGCCGCGGCCTTAAAGTCAGCATCGTCTCCAACAACTGGCACAGCCGGGTACGCGAGATTGCCGCCCGTTTCGGCCTGCCGTTCGTTTCCCGCGCCTACAAACCGTTCAAATCAGGCTTCCGCAGGGCGCTGGCCGCCATGGACCTGCAGCCGCACGAGGCGGTGGTGGTAGGCGATCAGCTTTTCACCGACGTACTGGGCGGCAACCGTCTTGGCATGCATACCATCTGGGTTAAACCGCTCACCGCCAGAGAGTTCATCGGCACCAGGATTCACCGCCGCTTCGAAAAACTGGCGGTGCGTCTGCTGCGGGCCAAGGGATATTGGAAATAGGGGGGCAGCGCCATGCGAATAGCCATTATTCAAATGACCATCCGGGCCGGCGATGTCGCCACTAACCGCAGCCATGGTCTGGCCCTTCTCGATAAGGCGGCCGCCAACGCCGACGTCGTCGTTCTGCCGGAGATATGGACGACCGGCTACTCCCTCGGCAAGCTGGCAGAAATGGCGGAAGCCGAAGATGGCCCAACCCTGAGCGGTGTGCGTCAGGTGGCCAGCCGCCGTGGCGTGACCGTAGTGGCCGGTTCGCTACCACTCCGGCGCGACGGCAGGATATACAACAAGAGCGTGGTGATCGGCCCGGACGGCCAGACGGTAGCCGCCTATGAGAAACTTCATCTGTTCACGATGTTGGGCGAGGAACGCTTTTTTGCCGCCGGCCAGTCCCGTCAGGTGTTTGACCTCTACGGACTGCCGGCCGGGCTGGCGATCTGCTATGATCTGCGATTTCCCGAACTCTTCCGGGCATTGGCCCTCGACGGAGCCCAGATTATTTTCTTGCCTTCCGAATGGCCGGCCGCCAGGGCTGAGCCCTGGCTTACCCTGACGCGGGCCCGGGCCATCGAAAACCAGATTTACGTGTGCGCCGCCAACTGCGTCGGCGAGCACCACGGCAACCCCTTCTTCGGCCATTCGCTCCTTATCGGTCCCGGCGGCGAAATCGTGGCCGCCGGCGGCGACGAAGAAGCTATCATCTACGGCGACATCGACCCGGCAGAGGTGGCCGCTGCCAGGGCCGACATGCAGGTTTGGCCGGATCGCCGCCCGGAAGCATACAAGTAAAAGGCCGGCGGCGGCAGCGGCTGCCGGTGTCCTGGTTCTGAGCGGGGAGGGGACTGGAATGTCCGCATTAATACTTTTTTTTCTCGGTCTTGCCGTCGGCAGCTTTCTCAGCCGCTGCATCAGCCGCCTGCCGGCCGGCCGGCCGCTTGTAGGGCCACTGCCGGGCCGTGACGCCTTTGCCCTCCGGGATATCCTTGTGGCCCTCTTAACCGGCGGCCTTTTCGTCTGGTGTCAGACCGTTGCCGGTTTAGGGCCGGAACTGGTCAAGGCTCTGACTTTGACATGTTTTCTTATTGTAATAACCTTTATCGACCTTGACCATCAACTCATCCTCGACCGCGTCCTCGTCTGGCTGGCCGGGGCCGGTATCGCCGTAAACCTGCTGCTGGCTTACGGGCCGCTCGGAGCTTCAGCCGGCGTCCCGCCAGGGCCGTTCGCTATGCTTATGGGCGGTTTGCTCGGCGGCGGCCTTATGCTGGTCATCGCTATTCTCACCCGTGGCGGCATGGGCGGCGGCGACATCAAATTCGCCGCCGGGCTTGGCCTGTGGCTGGGTTGGCAGCTGACAGGGCTGACTCTCCTGCTGGCTTTCTTACTCGGCGGCGCCGGCAGCCTGACAGTGCTGGTCCTGCGCCTAAAAAGCCGGAAAGACATGATACCCTTCGGGCCTTTTATCGCCGTCGGCGCCTATGTCGCGCTTCTCTA
>JAEZLU010000163.1 GCA_023415075.1 Bacillota bacterium | reverse complement strand
TCGCCAAATACCTGACTCCCAAAGACCGGTCCATCAACGGCACCGGCCTTGAGCCCGACGTCGCCGTCGAAGCGGCCGGCTCCAAGGAAACCAGCCGCGACCTCCAAATGGAAAAGGCCCTGGAGATTATCAAACAAAAACTGCAGTAAAAAGACAGCTGGCGGTCCATACGGACCGCCAGCTTTTCGACTGAGGCTAAGCTTCACCTAGCGTCGTTGCTCTTCAGGGCGCCTGCTATGCTCGCTTTTCCTCAGTCTACAGTTTCCGCTACTTCGCCGGCGCCTTGTCGCCGTACACCTTCATGAGCACCTTAAAGGAGGCAACAGCCATGAAAATACTGGCAATCAACGGCAGCCATCGCGGGGCGGCCGGTTTTACCCAGTTTCTTCTCGACAAGCTGGCCGAAGGCGCCCGCCAGGCCGGCGGCCAGTTCGACACGATCGTTCTTGCCGACCGGCGGATAATCCCCTGCGCCGCCTGCGAGAAATGCCACAGCCCCGAGAGCTATCTGCGCTGCATCTACGAAAATGACGACGACGTCGCCGCCATCTTCGCCGAAATGCGGGCCGCCGACCTCCTTATTTACGCCACCCCGGTCTACGCCTTCGGCCTCACTGGCCGCATCAAGACCTTCCTCGACCGTTTCAACGCCACCGCCGGCACCGGCGAACTGCGCGTGACCGACAGCGGCCTTTTCTTCGGCCGGGTCGATAAAACGATTTACAGCAAACCCACCGTCGTCCTCACCCTCTGCGGCAACGTCGAGCCCGAAACCGTCCACAGCGTCGTCGCCTACTTCAAAACCTTCTGCCGCTTCCTCGACGCCCCCCTCGTCGGCGTTTTAGCCCGCAAATCGGTCGGCCTGCTCGAGCCTGTGCGGGCCGGCGACCCGGCCGCCGTTACCCCGGCTATTGCCGCCGTCCTCGCCGCCTACATCGAAGCCGGCCGCCAGCTCGCCACCGCCGGCCGCATCAGCCCGGCCACTGAGAGAAAGGCCAACCGCCACATCCTGCCTATCCCGGCCCTCGGCCTGATCCTGCGGTTCCCCTTCCTAAAAAGGCTCGCCCTGAAATACGCCGCCAAATAAGGCTGGTGAAAAACTTCGCCTTGTTGAGACAAATAAAAAACCACCGGCGTCATACCGGTGGCAAAAAAGCTTCATATGCAGTCCGCATTCTCGCGGGCTTTTTTTATTTCGCTGCCGCCGGCGTCGCGGCCGGCGTTGCAGCCGGCGCCTGGGCAGGGGAGGGGAGGGGGGTGGGTGCCGTTGCCGGCGGTGCTGCCTGCGGGCGCTTGCCGGCGGCCGCGGCCTCCTCGTCGGCCAGGTCGTCGGCGGCATCCCGCTTCGGCGGCACGCCAAAAGCCGCTTCGAGGATTTTACGGGCGATCGGCGTCGCCGAATCGGCGCCGAAGCCGCCCTGCTCAACAATTACCGCCACCACCACCGTCGGGTTGTCGAAAGGCGCGTAGGCCACAAACCAGCCGTGGTCGTCGCCGTGCGGATTCTCGGCCGTGCCCGTCTTGCCGGCGATCGCCACCGGGAAGCCCTCGAACACCCAGGCGGCCGTGCCGCCGGGGGCCGCCACGTCGCGAAGGGCGCTGCGGATGAGATTCAGATTGCGGTCCGCGATCGGCACCCTGCCGACCTCCTCCGGCCCGAATGTCTTGACCGTCTCACCTTTGGGGTTGATCAAACTGCTCACCAGGTAGGGCCGGTAACGGTGGCCGCCGTTGGCCACCTCGCTCATCACCGTCGCCATCTGCAGCGGCGTCGCCAGCTGAAAACCCTGGCCGATGGCGGCGTCGAACGTCTCCGACAGGTACCAGTCCTCGCCGTACACCTTCTCCTTATACCGCCGGTTGGCCACCAGGCCGTCGGCCTCCCCCGACAGGTTGATGCCGGTCAGCGCACCCAGGCCGTACAGGCGCGCATACTTCTCCAGATTGTCGATCCCCAGCCGATTACCCATCTCATAAAAATACACATTGTCCGACTTCGACAGCGCCTCCCGGAAATCGATCCAGCCCAGGGCCTCATTCATCGCGTTGCCCTTGGGGATGATCCAGTGGTGGCCGGTGTCGAGGATCTTCTCCTCCGGCGTAACCTTGCCGAGCTCCAGAGCCGCCGTGCCGGTGATTATCTTGAAGGTCGATCCCGGCGGATACTCGCCGGCAATCGCCCGGTTGGACATCGGATTGAAGGGGTTGTCGTTGATTACCTTCCAGTCCTTGGACGAGATGCCGCCGTTGAACAAATTCGGGTCGAAAGCCGGCCGGCTGACCATCGCCAGGATCTCGCCCGTCTGGGGGTTAATCACCACCGCCGCCCCGGCCTTGGCGTTCGGGTTGCCCAGCTTCTTCTGCAGATAATTCAGCCGGTCGTCCATCGCCTTCTCGGCCGCCTTCTGAATCTTGGCGTCGATCGTCAAAACAAGGCTGTCGCCCAACTGCGGCTCCTTCTTACCCAGCATCTTCACCGGCCGGCCGCTGACGTCGACCTCCACCTGGGCGCCGCCGTCCACCCCGCGGACCTCCTTGTCCCACACCTTCTCCAGGCCGAACTTGCCGATCAGGTTGCCGGTTTTATAGCCGGCGGCTTTCTTCTTGGCCAGCTCCTCCTCGCTGATCTCGCCCACATAGCCGAAAATATGGGCGGCCAGTTCTTTATTCACATAATTGCGGACCGACTGGATTTCCAGCACCACCCCCGGCAGCGCGTTGCGGTGTTCCTCGATTTTGGTCACGATTTCCGGGCCGACGTCGTTCTTCACCCGGATAGGCTCCAGCGGATTGTCCTGCTGCTTGATCTTCTTCCTGATCTCCTCCGGCTTCATCGCCAGGATATCCGCCAACCGCTCGATGACCTCGTCGGACACCGGCCCGTTGAACGAAACCAGCGACACCGAAAAGCCGGGGCGGTTCGAAACCAGGGGCACTCCGCTCCGGTCGTAGAAAATCCCCCGGGGGGCGGTCACCGGCATCAGCCGTATCCGGTTGTCATCGGCCTGCTGGCGGAAATCCGCCCCGTGGGCGATTTGCAGCCAGGCCAGCCGGGAAACTAGGGCTACAAACACCAATAAGACGACGAGCCCCAGAACTTGGACCCGCCGGTTAATGAACTTTCCCACCACGTCGACAGCACCCTTTCAACTGTAATAATCGATCGTGTTATGTTAACTGTATTCGACAGACTCCGCCTCCTCCCTTCCGGTAGTTTCCGCCAAATTAGCGCTTCAGCAGCCTGTCATACTTTTGTCATACATCCATTCTAATATTTACCTATGACAACTTCGTGACATTATGCGATAATGCGAACATATAGAATTGTCGCCATTAACTTACCTAACAGAGTAAATAAAACATATGCGGAGGTAACAATCATGAAGCTTTGGACGCAGCGGATCGCCGTTCTCCTCGTCGGCATCCTTGTCGGCGGCGCCCTCATGGCCGGCGCCGGCCAGGCAACTCTGAAAGCCGGCATGATGACACCGGTCGCTGGAGCTGGCAGCCTGTCGCCGGCCCGCGACACCTTCGTCGTCGAGGCGGTCAGAAAAATTGGCCCGGCCGTCGTCGGTATCACCAACAAAGCCTACGTCCGCGACAACTTCGCCCAGCGGGTTCTTGTCGACAAAGGCATGGGCTCGGGCGTGATCTTCGACGCCAACGGCTACATAGCCACCAACTACCATGTTGTCGAAGGCGCCCAGCAAATCGTCGTCTCCCTGGCCGACGGTCGGACGTTCAGCGGCAAGGTCCTCGGCGCCGATCCGGCAACCGATCTGGCGGTGGTCAAGATTGACGTTAGCGGCTTACCGACAGCTGAATTTGGCGACTCCGACACCCTGGCGGCCGGCGAACCGGCCATCGCCATCGGCAACCCTCTTGGCCTGGAATTTAGCGGCAGCGTCACTGTCGGCGTCATCAGCGCCCTCCAGCGGACCATCGAAGTCGGCGACCGCCGCTTCAAGCTCATCCAGACCGACGCCGCCATCAACCCCGGCAACTCCGGCGGCGCCCTCGTCAACGCCGACGGTCGCCTCGTCGGCATCAACAGCGCCAAAATCGCCGCTGCCGGTGTCGAAGGCATAGGTTTCGCCATCCCGATAAACGCCGCCCGGCCCATTCTTCAGACCCTTGTCGAAAAAGGCAAAGTCAGCCGGGCCTACCTCGGCGTGGCCGTCCTTGACCCCGCCGGCGCCGCCCGCATCGGCTACGACCTGCAGCTCGACGCCGGCGTCTACGTTGCCCGCGTCGAAAAAGACGGCCCGGCCGCCCGGGTCGACATCCGTGAAGGCGACGTCATTCTCAAGATCAACGGCAGCGACATCAACAGCGTGGCCGATCTGCGAGCCGTCCTCGACAACGTGCCGGTCGGCGCCAAAGTCACCGTCGTTCTCAGCCGGGGCGGCAGGAGCGTCACTGTGACCCCGACCGTCAGCGAAATGCCCAGCTAACCAGACTGGTGAAAAACTTCGTCCAGCGTTGTTGTTCCCCCCGACCGCCTTGCCGTCCATGGCGCGGTCGGGACTAGGCCCGTCCTGGGCCGTCGTCAGGACTGCTTGCTTGCGTACGTCCGTGTACGCGGCGCAGCGCAGTCTCCCCGAACGTTACGCCATCCATGGCACGTTCGGGACTCGGCCATCCTTGGCCGTTGTCCGGTGCGCCTAGCTGTACTTGTTCTTGATCAACCTGGGAATAAAAAAATAGTACAATCAAACAGCCGCCGGAGAAATCCGGCGGCTTTAAAGTTACTCAGATCAGTTGCCTTAGGCCGAACAAGCAGGAATTTTGCTGCCAAAGCGTAAATACTCTTTACTTGGAGATATATTTGACAGGAGGACAACACCATGATCATCGTTTTGGCCAAAGTCTCGGTAAAACCGGAAAAGAAAAAAGAACTGCTGACGCTGGCGAAGGACGTTATGGCCGCCACCCAGAAAGAAGAAGGCTGCGTCAGCTACGTACTCTACGATAACCCCCACGATCCCGGCGGCTGCATGTTCGTCGAGGAGTGGACCGACAAAGCCGCTCTCCAGAAGCACAGCACCGCCCCGCACATCCTTGAGTGGCGGCAGAAATCGGCCGACTTCCTGAGCGGCAAGACGACCATCAAACTGTACGAGGGCACTGAAACGAAACTCTAATTTAGGCTGCTGAAAAGCTTCGCCTAGCGTTGTTGCTCCTCAGACCGCTTGCTTGCGTACGTCTTATGTACGCGGCGCCGCGCGCTCTTCCGGTGCGCCTAGCTATGCTCGCTTTTGACCAGCCTGAGAGAAAAGTAAATAATTAAGCAAATAGAAAAGACAAGGCACTGAGCCTTGTCTTTTTTCGTTCAAATAATATATCTACCCGCCAAGGAGCTGCAGGCCGTCCCGCACCAGCAGGCCGGCGAAAACGAAAAGCGCCAGCCCCAAAAGGCGCATCAGCCACACATAAGTCCGGCCGGCTACCAGCTGCCGCGACCGGCTTACCACCACCGCCAGGGCGATCTTCGACCCCACCAGGCAGGCATAAAAGGCGACAACGAAGGCGGCGGCCTCGGCCAGGCCCTGCCCGTAGGCGGTCAGCATCAGCGGCCCGCC
>JAEZLU010000134.1 GCA_023415075.1 Bacillota bacterium | reverse complement strand
CCATGTCGGGAGTGTATTCGGGGGCCGGGCCGACCAGTTGGCCGTCGACCACCCGCAGGGCGTCACCCGGCAGGAGCAGGCGCTTTGCCTGGACGTAGACACAGATATGGCCGGGGGTATGGCCGGGGGTATGGATGATCTGCAGGCCGCCGTGGAGGGGCAGCAGGTCGCCGTCGGCCAGGGTGTTGGTAACCGTAAATGTGGGGATAGCAGCGAACATGGCCGCGCATTCGTCCCGCGTGGCCGCCGGCACGGTAGCCAGCCGGGCCGCAATCCGCTCGGGCGTCAGTTTGAAGGCCGGCAGGGTGCCTTCGAGGTAGGGCTTCTCGAGAGCATGGGCGTAAACCGCCAGGCCGGGGCAGGCGGCGATGAGGTCGGCCATCAGGCCGATGTGGTCCCAGTCGCTGTGGGTGAGGATGACCCGCCGGAGCTGGCCGAGGTCTACGCCGGCGGCGGCCAGGGCCTCGCGGAACTGGGCAAACTGCAGGGGATAGCCGCTGTCCACCAGGGTGGCGCCATCACCGTCAACCAGCACGGTCGGGCGTAGGGTGGTCGGCGTGCCGAGCTTATCCAGGTAGAGACTGAGGGGCTTGACGATAATGCCGTCGTTCATGGGTGCGGGGCGGGCACCCCGCAGTTCACCTCCAGCTGTTTTGTCGCGGTGCGGCTGAGCCGGTGAGCCGCTACCGGTTGGAAGAGGATTTCGCCACTATTTTGGCGATTGCCTATTACGGCTATAATTTTTTTTGTCGGCCGCCAGCCGATGTTGCGCCAGGCTGGCGCATCGGCCGGTAATCCGACATAAGATGTAATAAATCTGGCAGAAAGGAGCAGCCTATGGCAGTCTACTTCAACAGTTTGCCCTTCCGGCAGTATGTCGTAATCGGCAGTCCCGAATGCGGCTTCGTCGGCTACGGCCAGTCCCTCCCCCGCTTGTGTTGTTGCCGCCGGCGGCGTTTTTTCCAAGACTACTGCTACTACCCCTTTTCTTTCCTGCCCCCTTCCTTTCCCCGTTTTCACGCTTGAGGCCGTTGGCTTCCGGCTTCGGCGGTCTGCCGTCAAGCCCCTTCCAGAAGCACCTGCCGGTGCCTTACCTAGAAAAAGCCTGAATCCCGAAAAGGGTTCAGGCTTTTCGCCGTCAGGCCTGCGACGGTTTGCCGTTCGGGCGGCCGAGCGGCTTTTCGCCTTTGATGCTTTTGACGAAGTCGAAGGCTTTGGCGACATTGGCGTCCGGGCCTTCGAGGATGAGGGCCACCGCCCCTTCCGAGCCGGCGATGCCGCCGCCGCCGGCGTAGAAGGCCTCAACAGCGAACAGGTGCCCCAACGCCTGTATCTCGGTGACGACGGTGGCGGTAACGACCGGCACCATACCGAACTTGAGGCCGGTACTGTATTTGTAGGTTTTGCTGCCAGCGTGGCGGGCCGCCAGCGGCACGCTGGGGATCATTTTTTCGAGGCCGACCGGCATGATGAGCTGGGTACCACGGGCCAGCATCGCCCCCATCGACCAGCCCATCGTCCCGCCCATGTCGTTGGCGGCAAACACGGCTGTCCGGTACTCGGGGTCGACGGCGTTGGCCCCTTTGATGAAAACGTCGGCGGCTGTAAACTGCGGCAGGGCGTCCTCAGGTTTCATGAACAACCGCTTGCCTTTGTTCAGGACGACCGGGAAGATGAAATCGGGGTTTTCCCCCGTCCCCCAGGTCTCGCCGGCGGTGATGTGGCCGGATATGAAGTTCTCTTTGACCATCGGCTCGCCGAGCAGTTCCTCGGCCACATAGCCGGTGCTGCTGCCGGTGGCGACGATGATCCAGCCGCTTTTCATGGCGTTCTCGACAACCGGCAGCCTGGCAACCGCCTTGGCGATAAGCCGCCGTGATTCGTACGGCGTAAGTATGACCATTGCTCTTTCTTTGTCCATAGTTTCCACTCCTTGTCTTAATAGCGGTATTTTATTACTTATTTTATTCATTCCCGCCGGCAGCGAACCCTTCTCGCGTACGCCGGTGAAAAAAACAGCCGCCCGGGGCAGTATTCCTCCGGGCGGCCGCCGCTTTTTGCGTCTAAGCCTTAAAATAATCGCTGTATTGCGCGCGAAGATCGTTGATGTCGATAAGTACTTTGTTGAGGTGGTTGTGGAGGGTGCGGACACCAAGCTTCTCGTCGCCCTCGCGGATGGCCTGCACCAGCTGGGTATGGTGCTCAAGGATGGTCAGAAGGTCGTAGCCGCCGCCGGCGACGTTCAGCCAGCGGACCCGGTTGTAGTGGCCGTGCATCTGCTGCATCATCGCCCAGGTGCGCCGCTTGTTGCAGCCGGTGAAGATGACCCGGTGGATATCTTCATCAAGGGCGAAAAACTTGTCGAAATGTTTTTCGGTAAAGCATAGTTCCTGGATAGTGATATGGGACTGCAGTTCGAACAGCATTTCCCGGGGGAACTGGTGGCAGGCGATCCTCATGACGGCCGTCTCCAGCGTCTCGCGCAGGAAACGGGACTCCTCGACGTCTTCGAGGTCGATGAGCGATACATAGGTCCCCTTCTGCGGCATGATGTCCAGGAGCCGCTCCTGGGCCAGCTGGATGAAGGCCTCGCGTACCGGCGTCCGGCTGACGTTCAGCAGGTTGGCCATCTCCTTTTCCGACAGGGCGCTGCCCGGCGGCAGGGT
>JAEZLU010000093.1 GCA_023415075.1 Bacillota bacterium | reverse complement strand
TTCATGTTCGCCTGGGCCCCCAGCCTCGAATGGCTATTCACGGCCCGTGCCGTTATCGGCATCGGCGTAGGCTTTATCTACATAAATATCGTCAAGGTCTTCGCCACCTGGTTCCGCAATCGCGAATTCGGCACACTGTCCGGCCTATCTTCTTTTACCGGTAATCTCGGGTTTGCCCTCGCAGCCACGCCGTTGGCCGCTATGGTTGAAATTGCCGGCTGGCGGGCATCATTTAATATGATAGCTATTTTGACGCTGATCGTCGCCGTTTACTGCTGGCTGACGGTACGGGACACCCCGGCCGGCTACGGCTTGCCGACGATAACCGAGGTCGAGTCGGCCGAAGGCGTCAGTCACCAGGAGGCGCCGGCAGCCAGCGGCAGTGTCCTCGCCGACATCCGCACCGTCGTCACCAACCCCTACACCTGGCCGCCCTTTGTCGCTTCAACCTGTCTTTACGGGGTGTATGTGACCTTCGCCGGCGTGTGGGGCGTTCCTTACCTAATGCAGATTTACGGCATGGACCGGGTGGCGGCTGCCGGCTATATGGTGGCCGTGTCCCTCGGCTACATGCTTATCGGTCCGGTAGTCGGCTGGCTGTCCGACCGCTTCCGTTCCCGGCGGGTGCCGTTCATCGCCAACTGCGGCCTGCTGCTCGCCACCTGGCTGGCCTTCACGCTCTGGAACGGCGGCAAGCCGCCGGTGGACAGCCTGTACCCGCTGTGCTTCCTCCTGGGGGCCGGCGCCGCCGGCATCACCCTCAACCTGGCCTGTGCCAAGGAGGTAAACCCGCCCCATCTGACCGGCCTGGCCACCGGCTTCGTCAATATCGGCCCGTTCATCGGCGCCGCCCTCATCCAGCCGTTGTTCGGCTTCGTGCTCGACCTTGGCTGGCAGGGTGGCCTCGAGGCCGGCATGAAGATATACCCGCTGGCCGCCTTCCAGCTGGCCTTCCTGATCTGTGCCGCCATTTTGGCGGTGGCGCTTGCGGCCATTCTCTTGGTCAAAGAAACAGCCTGCGTCAACATTGCCCACCGGCTGGGCGGACGTGGCGACCTATAAATTTGCGGAAGGTGAAGAATATGATCATAGCCGTAGTTGACGGCATGGGCGGCGGCCTGGGAGCCCAACTGATCGGCCAGTTGACCGCCCAGCTCGGTTCGCGGGCCGAGGTCATCGCCCTCGGCACCAACGCTCTCGCCACCAATAATATGGTGCGGGCCGGCGCCACCCGCGGCGCCACCGGCGAAAACGCCGTCGTCGTTTCGACGGCCAGGGCCGATATCGTCACCGGTCCTATCGGCATAATTATCGCCAACGCCATGATGGGTGAGATAACGCCGAAGATCGCCGAGACCCTGGCCGGCTGCGACGCCCGCAAAATCCTCCTGCCGGTAAGCCAGAGCCATTTCGAAATCGTCGGCCTGGAGAGCCGGCCCCTCGGTCTGGTCATCAAGGACGCCGTGGCCCGCATCGTCGCGCTGACTTACGCCGGGGAAGGACGCTGACATGGTGACAATAACCGACCGGGTCCGTTTCGTGGAGACCGACATGATGGGCGTCGTCCATCATGCCAACTATTTCCGCTGGTTCGAGATGGGCCGGGTGGCCTACCTGCGGGCCGCCGGCGTCTATCTCCTCGACCTGATGGCCGAAGGCATTCTGTTCCCGATTACCGACGTCAGCTGCCAGTACCGGGCGTCGGCCCGCTTCGACGATGAAATCGCCATCGAAACGACGATGAGCGAACTGACCAAAGTACGGATGGTCTTCACCTACCGGGTGCTGCGGGCTGCCGACGGCCTTTTGCTGGCCAGCGGCCGCACCCAGAACGCCTTCGCCGACGGACACGGCAAGATAATCCGCCTGCCGGCCGAGTATTTCGACCGCCTGCATAATTTGTTCAGTCAAGAGAAATAAGATTGCCGCCCGGGCCAAACCGCATAGAATACATGGCGCCTGGACCACGCACAATAACCTAAGGAGGTGCGCCATGACCGACGCAGCCATCGGCGTTTTCGATTCCGGCATCGGCGGCCTTACCGTCGTCAAGGAGCTTACCCGCCTGTTGCCGGGGGAAAACTTGATCTATTTCGGCGATACCGCCAGGGCCCCCTACGGCTCGCGGCCGCCGGCCCAGATAATCGACTTCATGCACCAGATACTACGGTTTATGGCCCACGAGCAGGTCAAAATGGCCGTCTTTGCCTGCAACACCATGACCGCTCTCGGCCTGGAGACCGCCCGCCGCCACTACCCCTTTCCGCTGGTGGGCATGAACACCGGCGCCCGCCTGGCCCTCAAGGCCACCAGGAACAAAACGGTCGGCGTCATCGCCACCCAGGCCACCATCGCCAGCGGCAAGCACGGCAAAACCATCAAGGTCATCGACCCCGGAGTGGCTGTCTGTCCCCAGGCCTGCCCCAAGTTCGTGCCGCTGATCGAGCAGGGCGAACTGGCAGGCCCACGGATCGAGGACGCCGCCCTCGAGTACCTGCTGCCCCTGCGGGAAGCCGGCATCGATACCCTTATCCTCGGCTGCACCCACTACCCGATGATAAGCCCGCTGCTTGGCGAGATACTCGGCCCGACGGTAAGGCTCATCGACCCGGCCTGCGAAACGGCCACCGACGCCCGGACCGTCCTGGCCAGGAGCGGGGCTTTGGCCGGCGGCGGCAGCGGCTCGCTCCGCCTGTGCTTCTCGGCTCTCGAGGACCGCGTCCGCCGGCTGTCGACTGCCGTTCTCGGCGGGGCGCCGGCCGAATTTGCCGAAGTAGATTTGCAGGATTACGTCCTCAGGTGACGTATACCTGTGTAAGAGAGGAAGATAGATATGGAGTTATTGTTATTAATCCTTGTCGCCGCGGCTGCCGTCGCTGTCGCCGTCTGGCTCTACATAGCCCGCCAGGGCGACGCCGAATTCGAATTCCTCGTCGACCAGCGCACCGACTTCGTCCTCGAAGAGTTGAGCGCCGACCGGGCTGTCTTTGCCTGCGTCGTCCCCTTCGTTAATAAAGGCACTCAGGACGGTACGATCATGGACTGTTATCCGCGGCACCTGCTGCCGCAGGAGCAATTTGACGCCGTCGAGGTGGCTTCCCGCCTCGAACTCGAGAGCAGCCGGCGAACCGACGGCTACTTCGAGGCCATCATCGTCCCCAAGACCACCGGCAGCGCCGTAATCGTCGCCGTGGCCCTGACCGCCAAACAGGGCGGCATCCGCCAGGCCCTGACCGGCATGGTGGACATGCCCATCGACATTGTTTTCCAGGTGGTCGCCCGCAGCAAATGGTACATAAGCAAACAACGCCTGGTCATGCCGGCCGAAGAAATAAGCCGCGCCCTCGCCGCCGGCCTGGCCGGGGCCTAGGAGGTATACGCATATGGCCAATATCGAGCTTTTCCCGGTCAAAACCCGCATCCTTACCCCTAAGGACAACATCGTTGACGCCATCGCCGAATACGCCAAGGACAACATCGGCCCGGACGACGTGGTGTCGGTGGCCGAAAGCGTCGTCGCCATTACCCAGGGCCGCGTCGTTCGCCCCGAGGAACTCGACCCCTGCTTCCTGGCCAAAATACTCTGCCGCTTTGTGCCCCAGAAAGGCAGCATGTCGAGCATCTACGGCATGCAGGCCGCCATGAACGCCGACGGCAAATGGCGGGTGACCTACGCCATGGTTATGGGCATGCTGGCCAAAATCGTCGGCCGCAGCGGCGTCTTTTACGAGCTGGCCGGCGAACAGGCCGCTCTCATCGACGACGTCACCGGCACGATGCCGCCCTTCGACAAGCATATCGTGTACGGGCCGGCCGACCCGAACGGCGTGGCCGAGGCCATCAAGGCCCGCTTCGGCTGCTACGGGGCGGCGGTGGCCGACGTCAACGACCTCAAGCGAGCGGCCATCCTCGGCGTCACCACCGGCCTCAATCCGGCCGAACTGGCCCGCATTCTCATTGACAACCCCTTCGGCAACGCCAGCCAGAAGACGCCGATAGTGGTGATTAAGAACTATGCCCAGGCCGTTCGCCAAAAGGCGTCTGCTTAGTAATTTAACAGCCGTTGATTAACCCCCATCTGCGGTGTTGGCCCTGCGGGAGCTCGCTTGCCGTACTATACGGTACTGTCTGCGCTCACTTCCTCGGTCCGCCTAGCATCTGGGGGTTTCTGAACGGCTGCGGAGTATCATTGGTTGTACAGGAGGCTCCAGATGGCCCGCATCGGCATAACCACCACCGTTCCCGCCGAGATAATCTTCGCCGCCGGCCATACGCCGGTCGACCTCAACAACATATTCATAACCGACCCCGAGGCGCCCCGGCTCACCGAAGCGGCCGAGGACGCCGGCTATCCCCGCAACATCTGCGGCTGGATCAAGGGCCTGTATTCGATCGTGATAAGAAGCGGCGACTTTGACAAAATCATCGCCGTCACCCAGGGCGACTGCAGCAACACTCACGCCCTGATGGAGACTTACCAGCTGGCCGGCATCGAGACCATCCCCTTTGCCTACCCCTACGACCGCGATTACGATCTTTTGAAACTGCAGATGGAAAAGCTGATGCAGGCTCTCGGCACCGACTGGCAGGCCACCTACGCCGCCAAGCGCCGGCTCGACGCCGTCCGGGCCAAGGTGGCCGAGATCGACCGCCTGACCTGGCAGGACGGCACGGTCAGCGGCTGGCACAACCACCTTTATCAGGTGAGCTGCAGCGATTTCAACGGCGACCCCGACCTGTTCGAGCAGGAGGTCGACGCTTTTCTGGCCCAGGCCGCCGACGCGCCCGAGGGGGAGGAGGACCTCCGCCTGGCTTTCATCGGCGTTCCGCCCATCCTCACCGACCTCTACGATTATATTGAGCGCATGGGGGCGCGGGTCGTTTTCAACGAAGTCCAGCGCCAGTTCGCCATGCCCGCCGCCCCTGAAGACATTGTCGAGCAGTACCGCCGCTACACTTACCCATACGGCGTATTCAACCGCATCGACGACATCGCCGCCGAGCTCGACCGCCGCAACATCGACGGCGTTATCCATTATGTGCAAAGTTTTTGTTTCCGCCAGATCGAGGACATGATTTTCCGCGAGAAGCTCGATGTGCCCATCCTGACGATCGAGGGCGACAAGCCGGGCAAAACCGATGCCCGCACCCGCCTGCGCATCGACAGCTTCCTGGAGATGCTGAGATGAAGCCTGTATTGTGCGGCATCGACCTGGGCAGCCGCAGCGTCAAGATCGTGCTGATGGCTGACGACAAGATAACCACCGAAAAGACACTGGAAACGGTCGACTTTTACCGCGACTACGGCCGCCGTCAGGGAGACGCGTTCGCCGTCGACTTCGCCGCTCTTGGTTTAGGCGCGGTCGACGCTGTGGTCGCCACCGGCTACGGCCGCAACACGCTCGCCATCGCCGGCGCCGCCGTAATTCCAGAACTGAAGGCCCACCTGCTCGGCGTCGTCTGGCAGACCGGCCTGACCGACTTTACCCTTCTCGACCTGGGCGGACAGGACAGCAAGGTCATAAAAGTCCGCCGCGGCAAAATGGTCGATTTCCAGACCAATGACAAATGCGCGGCCAGCACCGGCCGCTATCTCGAGAATATGGCCGCCGTCCTGGCCATCAGCCTGGACGAACTCAGCCGCCACCGCGACAACCCGGCCGAGCTTTCGGCCACCTGCGCCATCTTCGGCGAATCCGAGCTTATCGGCCGCATCGTCGAGGGCTATTCGACCGCCGAGTTGGCAGCCGGCGTCAACTATACCATTTTCAAAAGGGTGCGGCCGATGCTGGCCGCCCTGGCCAGCCCCACCGTCGTCTTCACCGGCGGCGTGGCCTTCGGCGAGGCCCTGCCGCGGATCATCGAAAAAGAGCTTGGCGTAAGCGTCGTCGTGCCGGAGCGGCCCCAGTTAAACGGGGCGATCGGCTGCGCCGTCCACGCTAAGGCTTTGTGGCAAAAAAAGGCAGGCTGTTGATAAGGCCCAGCTGCATTGTTGCTCCTGCGGGCGCTTGCTTGCGTACTATCGTGTACGCGGCGCTGCACGTCCTCGGTGCGTCTAGCAGATAGACCTTCTAAACAGCCTGGCACATTTGGGCTAAAGGGGTTCTGGGGAAGGAGGAGATAGGCATGCTGCTGGGCATTGACGTCGGCGGCACCTTTACCGACGCTGTCGTCGTCGACGGCGGCCGGGTGGCCGCCCAGGCCAAGGCGCCGACAACTACCGACGACCTGCTTACAGGCATCCTGGCCGCCCTCGACGGCGTGCTGGCCGGCCTCGACGCCGCCGTACTCGAGCGGGTGGCCCTGTCGACCACCATCGTCACCAATGCGGTGGTCGAGAACAAGCTCGACAGGGTCGGCCTCTTTCTGCTGCCCGGACCGGGGCTGGACATCGCCCCCCTCATGCCGGCCACTCCTTACATACTGTCAGGCTATATCGATCACCGCGGCCGCGAGACCGCCGCGCCGGCCGAAAGTGAAGTCGCCGCCGCCTGCCGCCGGCTGGCCGGCGAAACAGTGTTCGCCGTCGCCGGCAAATTCGCCGTCCGCAGCCCGCTCCACGAGCAGGCCGTAGCCGGCTGGCTGCGCCGCCACGCCGCCCCCGAGCATATCAGCTGCGGCGCCGCCATCTCCGGTTCGCTGAACTTCTGGCGGCGGGCCAACGCCGCTTACTACAACGCCGCCGTCTGGCGCCGCTTCGGCCGCTTTGCCGCCGCCGCCCAGGCCGCCATTGGCGAGCGCGGCATAATCGCACCCCTCTACATTCTCAAGGCCGACGGCGGCACGATGCCGCTGGCGGCGGCCGCCGAACTGCCGGTCGAGGCCGTGTTCACCGGCCCGGCCGCCAGCGTCCTTGGTATCATGGCTCTGGCCGCCCCCGGCGGCGAAGCCGTGTCCCTCGACATTGGCGGCACGACCACCGACATCGCCCTCTGGCGGGACGGGGCGCCGCTGTTCGCCGAGCGGGGTGCCAGGATAAACGG
>JAEZLU010000064.1 GCA_023415075.1 Bacillota bacterium | reverse complement strand
GAGGCGCGTCCCAGGTTTAATATGGCCGGCCAAGGCCTCGACGATGCCCTCGGCCCGAAATTCGGCCGGCACGATGTCGGCGATCAGTCCGGCCTGCCGCAGTCGTGCGGCGGTGGCTACGCCGATGGCAGCCAGCTTGCGGCCGCCGAGGGCCCGGCTGTCGAGGCCGGCGGCCTGCAGACGGGCCAGGAAATGATCGACGCCGTTGACACTTGTGAACACCAGCCAGTCGTAGCTACCCAGACTGGCGATGGCCGCGTCGAGCGGTTCATAACTTTCCGGCGGCACTATTGTGATAGCCGGCGCCTCGATGCACTCAGCCCCCAGGGCCTCAAGGGCGCCGGTCAGGGAACTGGCCTGCTCGCGGGCCCGGGTGACCAGCACCCGCCTGCCGAACAAAGGCCGTCTGTCGAACCAGGCCAGCTTGTCCCGCAAACCGACGACCTCACCGACAATAAAGATTGCCGGCGGTTTTAGGCCGTTCTTGGCAACATCCTCGGCGGCGGCACCCACGGTGGTAACGAGCGCTTCCTGCTCAGGCTTGGTGCCCCAGCGGATAACGGCGGCCGGCGTGGCCGGCGACCGCCCGTGCTCGATCAGCTTGGCGGTTATATACGGCAGATTCTCCACGCCCATCAGGAATACCAGTGTATCGGCTCCCTGGGCCAACTTGTCCCAGCGGAGGCTTGACTCGCCTTTGGTGGGGTCTTCGTGGCCGGTAATGACCGCGAATGAAGTGGCGATGCCGCGGTGGGTCACCGGGATGCCGGCGTAAGCAGGTACAGCCACGGCCGAGGTCACCCCGGGCACCACCTCGAAGGCGATGCCGGCAGCCACCAATTCCAGGGCCTCTTCGCCGCCACGGCCGAAGACGAAGGGATCGCCGCCCTTCAGGCGGACAACGGTCTTGCCTTCGCGGGCCTTGGCTACCAGGAGGGCATTGATTTCTTCCTGGCGGAGAGTATGTTCGCTGGACGCCTTGCCGACATAGATGAGCTCGGCATCGGCCCGGGCATGGGCCAACAGCCGGTCGTCGGCCAGCCGGTCGTACACCAGGCAGTCGGCCTTGGCTATCGCTTCCAGCCCTTTGACGGTTATCAGTTTATAGTCCCCGGGGCCGGCGCCCACGAGGTAGACCATGCCATTCTTCACTCGTTATCCTCCTTAGCCCGGCCGGCATCAACAAGCTCGGCCAGGATTTCCCGCCCGCCGGCGGCGTACATCCGGCGAGCCAGGCTGCATCCCAATTCCTCGGCTTCCCCGGGCTGGCCGCAGGCGCTGTCCCGCAGGCAGCGCCGCCCGTCGGCGGTGGCGATGACGGCGTCAAGCCGTAGCCGCCCGTCCGCCAACCGGCCCCAGACACCGATCGGCACCTGGCAGCCGCCCTCCAGTTCGTGGAGAAAGGCGCGCTCGGCGGTAACCGCCTGGGCGGTAGCCTCGTCGTGGAGAAAAGCCAGGATATCCAGCACCGCCCGGTCGTCGGCCCGCGTCTCGATGGCCAGCGCTCCTTGACCGACCGCCGGCAGGCAGACGTCCGGCTGCAGAATCTCGGTGATATGCTCCTCCCAGCCCAACCGGCGGAGGCCGGCCACTGCCAGAACGATGGCATCAAGCTGCTGGCTCGCCAGCTTGCCCAGCCGGGTGTCAAGATTGCCCCGCAGGTCGCAGATGGTGAGGTCGGGCCGGTAGGCCAGCAATTGGGCCTTGCGCCGCAGGCTGGACGTGCCGACCCTGGCAGCCGGCGGCAGGTTGTCGAGCATCCGGTAGCGCGGGCTGATAAGGGCGTCGCCGGCGTCGGCCCGTGCGGTCACCGTTCCCAGTGTCAGGCCGGGTGGCAGTTCGGTGGGCATATCCTTCAGGCTGTGGACGGCCAAGTCGATATCTCCGGCCAGCAGTTCCTTTTCCAGTTCCTTGGTAAACAAGCCCTTGCTGCCGATTTTGGCCAGCGGCACGTCGAGGATTTTGTCGCCGGTGGTTATGATATGCTTCAGGGAAATATCAGTATGCGGATAGCGCTCGCGGATGCGGGCAGCCACATGGTTCGCCTGCCAGAGAGCCAGCTTACTGCCGCGGGTGCCGATTACAAGTCTTGTTGTCACGCTGTCCTTCCTCTCCCGCCTCTTCCAGCTTGAACAGAGTCCGCACGGCCTCCAGGTAATGGTGCTCCCGCCCGGTGCCGGCCGCCTCGGTGATATTTAGTATCGGGTCGCGGAGAATCTTCCGCACAAGCATCTTCGACATATTTTCGAGCACCCGCCGTTCGTCGGGCGAAGCATCCAGTTTGGCCAGGGCCCGCTTCACGATCCGCTGGCGGATAGCTTCGGTTTTGGCGGTGAGGCTGGCCAGTGTCGGCCGAAAGGCCAGGTAACGGAACTTGTCGAGAATCTCGGCCACCTCGGTCTCAACAATGCTTTCGGCCGCCTGGGCTTCCTGGCTCCGTTCCTTCAGGTTGGCCTCGACCACTGCCTCCAGCGAGTCAATATTGTAAAGACTTACGCCGGCGATGGCTTCGACTTCCGGCTCGACGTCCCGCGGCACGGCGATGTCGATGAAGACCAGCGGCCGGCCCTGGCGCTTGGGCATAAGGTGGGCCACGTCCCAGGCCCGAATTATGTAATGGGGCGCGCCGGTCGAGGTTATGATGATATCGGCGTCAACGGCGCACTTCATAAATTCTTCGAACGGCACGGCGATGCCGCGGAACTTTTCCGCCAGGTCGACGGCCCGCTGGTAGTTGCGGTTGGAAACGAAGACCGTGCGGACGCCGTTGTCCACCAGATGGCGGGCGGTCAGTTCGCTCATCTCGCCGGCTCCCAGCACGAGGACGTTGCTTTTGGCCAAATCGCCGAGGATTTTCTTGGCCAGCTCGACGGCGGCGTAGCTTACCGATACGGCGCTATAGGCGATGCGGGTCTTGGTACGGACCTTCTTGCCGGCGGCAATGGCCCGGTGAAATAGCGTGTTGAGAACGGTGCCGGTAGTGCCGCTGTCGCGGGCGATCGAATAAGCCTTTTTGACCTGGCTGAGGATCTGTCCCTCGCCCACCACCAGCGAATCAAGGCTGGCCGCCACCCGCAACAAGTGGCGGATGCACTCGGCCTCCCGGTGGTAGAAGAGATAGTCGTCCACCGTAAACCGGCCGGCAGCCATGCTGTTCAGATACGCGACCAGCACCGGCACGGCGTCCTCGCCGTCCTCGCCGTCGTCAACTACCGCGTACATCTCAGTACGGTTGCAGGTCGAAAGGATGACACACTCGAAGATTTCGTCGTATTCCGCCAGGCGCCTGAGTCCGTGGCGTACCTGGTCCTCGGACAAGGAAAAGCACTCCCGGATCTCCACCGGGGCGGTTTTATGATTCAGTCCCAAAACGACTAGCTGCATTCCTAATCTTCTCCTCCGCTTCGCCTGTCCTGCCTTCCCGCAGCAAGGCGAGCACCTCGGCGCTGACCGCCTCCCGCCAGAAGTCGCCCCTGGTCTCGGCGGTAGCCAGTTTTTCTTTAAGTTCGGCCCGCAGGCCGGCAATCATCGCAAGGCAGGCGCCATACTCGGAGCCATAGCGCCCGGCCAGTTCCTCCCGCAGGCGCCTGGCCAGAACCGGGCTGCGGCCGCCGGTAGACACGGTCAACAGCAGTTCGCCGCGGGCCAACTGAGCCGGCACTGTGAAATCGCCAAGCTCGGGAGCGTCGACGACATTAACCAGCGCCCCATGGCCGCGGGCTTCCTCGGCTGCCTGGCGGTTGACGCCGGCGTCATCAGTGGCACAGATAACGATAAAAAATTTTCCGATGGCCCCTGGCTGGTAGCGGGCTGGGATATAGGCAAGACGACCGGCCGCGGCCAACGCCGTTAAAGACGGCGTGACAGCGGGGCTGAGCACACTGACGCAGGCTCCGGCGTCAAGCAGGGCGAGCACCTTGCGCTCAGCCACGGCGCCACCGCCGATCACCAGACACTGCCGGCCGTCCAGCCGCAGATTGATCGGGTAAAAGGACATCTTCTCATCCCCCATAGCCTTCTATATTTTCCCCACGCCAGAGGAAATCTCCTTTTCACCGGCCGGAGAAAAGTCGGCCGCTGGCGTCCGGCTAGTCGCTTTTACCGGGTGGCGGCGGCTGCTGCTGTCCGGGTGTCGGCAGGCCGAAATACGCTTCCAGCACCTTGCGAACCACCGGTACGGCAGCCTCGGCCCCTTCGCCGGCGTCTTCCAGCAGGGCTACGGCAACGATCTGCGGCTTGTCGGCCGGGGCGTAACAGGCAAACCAGGAATGAACGGTGTCGCGGCCGGTTTCGGCCGAGCCGGTTTTGCCGGCCACCGGTCGCGGGAACCCCAGGAAATTTGAAGTGGCCGTACCGGCGGTAACCACTGTTTCCAGGCCGCGCCGCAGGGTGTCCCAGGTGGCCGGCTGCAGGTAGACCGTTCGCATCACCGCGGGTTTGTAAATCTCCTGCGGGCTGCCGTCCGGATGAAGAAGCTTTGACACCAGGTACGGCCGGTAGATAATCCCGCCGTTGGCCACCGCCATCAGCAGCAAGGCCTGCTGGATTGGCGTTACCAGGTAATAGCCCTGGCCGATGGCGGCGATAATCGTTTCTCCCAGATACCATGGCTCACCGTAAGTTGAAGTTTTCCAAGCTTCGGTCGGCACATTGCCTTTCACCTCACCGAGCAGCTTTATCTCCGACGGCGCGCCTAACCCGTAGGTCAGGGCGTAGGCAGCCAGCCGGTCAACCCCCAGCCGGCGCCCCAGCTCATAAAATACCGGGTCGCTCGACCAGGCGATAGCGTCGACCAGCTTGAGCTGACCCAGGCCCTTCAGCTCCCAGCCATAGAACGTCCAACCGCCTGCCACATAAAAGCCCTGATCGTTGAACACCTCTTCCGGCGTCACCAGGCCGAGATCGAGAGCAGCGGTGGCGGTGACAATCTTGAATACCGACCCGGGCGGATAGGCGCTCTGGATTGCCCGGTTGGTCAACGGGTTGTTGGGATTTGTCAGCAGGGCCGACCAGTCGCGGGCCGATATGCCACGGGCGAAAACATTGGGATCATAGGTCGGGCTGCTGGCCAGCGCCAGAACGGCGCCGCTGGTCACGTCGAGCACGACCACGGCGCCGCCTTTGGCCGGATGGCCGTTGGTCCGGCTGGCGTCAAGCTGGGCGGCCAGTATTTCCTCAGCCGCCTTCTGCAGGTTGGCGTCGAGGGTCAGCACCAGCCCGTGGCCGGCAACGGCCGGTTTTTGACGGGCCACCCGTACCTCCTCGCCCCGGGCGTTGACCTCGATTTCCTGGCCGCCCTCGACACCGCGCAGCAGGTCCTCCCAGACCCGTTCCAAACCGTCTTTGCCGATTAGATCACTGGGATTGTAGCCAGCTCCCCGGCGGGCGGCATACTCCTCGGCGTCAATACGGCCGATATACCCGAAAACATGGGCCGCCAGGCTGCCGTAAACATAGTAACGCACCGGCAGGGCCTCGATAATTACCCCCGGCAGTGAACTTTTCCGTTCTTCGATTTTGGCGATCATCGCCGGATTGGCGTCGAGAATCAGCCGGCAGGGACTGTAAGGAAACTCCTGTCCGCTCGCCAGCAAGGCCTCGATCTCAGCCGGCGGTACGCCGGCCAGTTCGGCCAGAAAGGGCGTCACCTCCTGGGGATGTGCATACTCGGCCGGAATGACCGACACGGCGAAGCTTGGCCGGTTGCTGACAAGGGCGGCGCCGTTACGGTCGTACATAGTGCCCCGCGGACCCTGGGTGAACAGCTTGCGCAGACGGTTATCCTCGGCAACTTTCTTGTACTGGGCCCCCTGCAAAAGCTGCATCCAGGCCAGCCGTCCCACTAAAAAAACAATGACGACAATTACGGCGATCGCCAACATCTGAAGCCGGTGGGCTTTTTCCAGATCCTGCACTATTTCTCCCCTCCCGCAAATTGGGCTCAATAGTTTAGTATGGCGCCTGCCGGCAAAAAAAATAGCCCCCAAGCAAGGGGGCTGCCTTGGTGCTACTTGTAATCTTTGCCGATCACTACCGCCGCCTGGGTCGGCCGGCTTTCGTCCTTGGTTATTTGCAGCACATACTTGAACGGCAGTCCGGTGAGGCTGTTAACGACCGCCCCGCTGGTAGTGTAGGATATGACTACCGTATTGTTTGTTTGGTTGTTGCTTACCGTGATGCTGCTGACTTCAAAGCCGCGGGCCTTAAGTGCGTCGGCCACCTTGGCGCTGGCGGCGGCGTTGCCGCTGGCGTTGATGACGGCAACGGTAATCTTGCCTGACGGGGTCGTTTTAGGGGTGGTCTCTGCCGGCTTGCCGCCGGGCTTGGTCGCGTCACCCGCTTTCTTGACCGGCTGCACGGCCTTGGGAACCTCCACCACTTTCATATCCCGGGGGATCGAAAGTTCATACTCGTCAGCCAGCTTTTCGGCTTCAGCCAGTTGTTTTTCGCTAAGAGTGCCCCCCTCAATCTGGGCAACATGCTGGCGGAGAGAAACGATATCCGGCAGCCAGTAGCTGATATCCTTGATATACGCCGGCCGGCCGGGAACCATGTCGGTCCTCAGGCCGTTCTTGTTGGCGTCGTTCAGAATCTTGGCCAAACTGAGCATTTCGCTTGTCGACATATCGGTGTCTACAGCGGCGCCCACTTCGCGGATAATCGACGGGATACGGGCGATTATCGACGGGCTGGCCACCTGCTGAAGCATGGCTTTCATAAACTTCTGCTGGCGGTCGATGCGGCCGATGTCGCCGTCTTCGCCGCGGTAGCGTACATACTTTATGGCATTTTTGCCGTCAAGGTGCTGCTGGCCGGGCTTGATGTCAATGACGAGGTCATCGTAGGGATCTGTGTAATACATCCGTTTTTCGACATTTATGTCGACGCCGCCGACGGCGTCGACGATTTTCTCGAAGGAGGCAAAATTGATGACGGCGTAATAATCGAAGGGTATCCCCAAAAGGTCTTCCGCCGCCTGCAGGGAAAGCTTCTGCTTGCCGTTGGCGTAGGCATGGTTGATCTTGTCCCAGCCGTGGCCGGGGATTTTCACCCTCGTGTCCCGCGGCACCGACAGTAGAGCAACATCCTTGCTATCGGTGTCGACGGTGACGGCGAACATCGTGTCAGAGCGGCCGACATCGCCGGCCCGCTCGTCAACGCCAAGGACAAGAATGTTTACCTTGTGCGACGAATATACCAGCCCGCCCGCCCGTTTGATTTTGTTCCAGCTCAGGCTGCCGCCAAACCAGATGTACGAAGCGCCAGCGGCCAGCATAAAGACCAGCAGGGCGATGGCGATAAACCAGCTATGCTTGATATGAGACCTGCGTTGCTCGCTCAGGCGCCGTTCTAAACGCGTCGTCAAGCGCCATCACTCCTTAGTTTTCAAGTCAATAAACAAGCCCCGCCAAAAAAGGGGGGCTGTTTATTCAAAGTATAACAAAAAGCTGCTTTACCGTCAATCTGTCTCGCTACACGACTTTGTAGCCGGCGGCGTCGACCGCCTTTTTGATCTCGTCCAGGCTGGACTTGGCGGCATCGAAATCCACCTTGAGGGTCTTGGCCGCCAGATCGACCTCGGCCGCCATTACGCCCGGCAGGCCGCGAACGGCTTTCTCGACCGCGTTTTTGCAGTGGTTGCAGCTCATGCCCTCCACCGTCAGTGTTTGTTTCTCCAACCGGCCGCCGCTGCAGCCGCAGGTTTTGCACATACTACTTCCCTCCCAGCTTGTCGGTTACCGCTTTGATTTTGCCGGCCATGGTCAGTTCCTTGTCCCGCCGGTCGTCGATGCGGATGAGGGTCGATACCCGCGGCGCCCCCTTGGCGAAGGGTACCTCGTGCATCCGGCGGATGACCGCCAGAATCTTGTCCAGGTCGCCTTCGATGATCGTGGCCATCGGCGTCAGCTGGTATTTAAGATCGGCGGCTTCTTCGAGAACCTTGTGGCAAGCCGCCACATAGTGACTGATGCTGGCCGTGGCCGTACCCATCGGCGCGATGGTTACCTCGACGATTGCCATATTTTTAGCCTCCCTTTACTTGAAATAGTCCAGGATCTGCCGGCAGAAATCCGGCAGGTCGGCAGGGACCCTGGAAGTGACGATCTTCTCGTCAGCGACCACCGGCAGGTCGTGATAGATGGCGCCGGCATTCAGTATATCGGTCAGTACCGACTTATAGCAGGTGACATTGCGGCCGCGGACCAGATCGGCCTCGATAAGCATCTGCGGCCCGTGGCAGATGGCGCCGACCACCAGACCGGCGGCGTGGGCCGCCTGGACGATCTCCACCAGCTTGTCGTTAATCCGCATACGGTCGGGCGCCTGACCACCGGGGATAATCAGGGCGACGTAGTCGGCTATTTTGACCTCCGCCGGCGCGAGGTCGGCGGTCAGCGGGTAGCCGTGTTTTCCCTTGTACACCGTGCCTTTGGCCGGCCCGACGACCTCGACTTCATAACCGTCCTCCCGCATCCGGTAATACGGGTAGAGCGCCTCGGCATCCTCGAAGCCGTCCGCCACCATCATCAGCATCTTCGCCATAGAAACCCCACCTCCATAAATGCCTGTGTTTGATTAATTCTCAGTTCTGGCAGAAAAAACCTGCCGGCCTTAGGCCGGCAGAGCAATATTCACTAACAGAAAGTTTTACTGTCTGACTCGAATAAACGACTATGGCCCCTGCTTTCTACTTCTGCTTGGGGAATTTCTGGTCGATCAGCGGCCATATTTCCGGCTGTTCCTGGCCGAGGCGCCAGATGGCAATACCGGCCGGTTTATATTTGGCGACGATATCAAGCTTAGCTGACGTACTCTTGGCGTTTTCGAACCAGACTTCGTGACCGTCGTATTTAAAGTGGGGCGCCTGGCTATCTTCGTCGTACTCGATCTTGCCGCCCTTCTGCTCGGCCCGGACAATGGCGTCGACATAGGTCACCGTTTCGCCCTGGCCGCCTTTCGACCAATCGTAGCCGTAAGCGCTTATGCCGGCTATTACCTTGTGGGGGCCGCCAGTCTGATCAATGGCGTATTTAAGGTTCTTCTCGTACCAGTCGATGGGCGCGACCGGACCAGGCGGCGAACTTTCATAGTGGTTGTCGTACAGCATTATCTGAAGAAAGTCGGCGTACTTGGTGAGTTCGGGGTAGTCGTAGGCGCCGGATACGTCTTCACTGACATCTACCTGTGGGAACACGGAAATTATCACGGTTTTGTTGGCGGACTTCATTTTTGGGTACAACTCAGCCATGAAAGCGGTCAGATTATCGCGGTGCTTGGGCGGTAACAGCTCGAAGTCGATGTTGATGCCGTCATAGTTCTTGTCGCGAGTAATTTTGACGATATTGTCGGTTACCTTCGTGCGGATCGCCGGGTCGGCCAGGATGGCGTCAGTAGCGCCGGATTTGTTGGTGACAAGCGGATACATCGCCAGCCCCAGCCCTTTTGCAGTATCATATACCAGCTGGCTTTCCTTGGTTTCCAGTGTGCCGTCGCTGGTGGCCCTGAACCAGAAAGGCCCGACAGCCGACATGCTCTTGGCGAAGGTCTTCATCGAAGGGAAGGAACCGGTTTTGTCCGCAGTACCCGGCCATGGATTCTCATAGTAGCCGATAACCATCCGCGGCGGGTTCACCATCGCTCCCGGAGTGCCGGGCAGAGGTTTGGGAGCCGGCTT
>JAEZLU010000063.1 GCA_023415075.1 Bacillota bacterium | reverse complement strand
AACTGGAAAAGCAGACTCGGCACTTTCACCGGCAATGTCAGCGTCACCCAGGGCGACAACTCCTGGGGGACCGACAAACTGGAATATAACGTCGACACCAATACGATCATCCAGTAACCGCGCTATCTTAAACCCCCGGCTTCGGCCGGGGGTTTTTTGCGCTACACGGGAGACGGCTAAAACAGCTTTATCCCCAGGATGTGGTCAGCCGGGACGGGGCCGATGAAACGGCTGTCGTTGGAGTTGTTGCGGTTGTCGCCCATCACGAAGACATGGCCCGCCGGAACGGTGATCCGCCCGGGCGAGGAATAGCGCATCGGCTCCTTTATATAGGCTTCGGTCAGGGCACCGCCGTTGCGGTAGACCTGGCCGTTCCTGAATTCCAGTTGATCGCCTGGCAGCCCGACCACCCGCTTGACCCAGACATAGTGGGCCGGCTCGCGGCCGGAGACCATGGCGACGATATTGCCGATAGGTTCGCTCAGATCGTCTTTCAGGCCACGGCTACGGTCGACCCGGCTGTCGATGATCACGACGTCGCCGTAAGTCGGCAGTTTGCCGAGGGTATGGGGCACCTTGGAAAGGTAGATGCGCTGGCCGTCGTAATAGCTCGGCTCCATCGACTGGCCCATGACCTTGGTCGGCTGAAAGGCGAAAGCGTTGATTACCACGGCGATGGCCGCGGCGATAACGATACTGTAAGCCCACTCGCCGGCCTGCCGTAAAATGGCCTTCATATTTGCCCCCGCTATTCCGCCAGTTGGCGGTTTTTATGGACTATCTCAAGAATCTTGTTGGCGGTTTCCTCTATAGCCTTGTTGGAAACGTCGATAACCGGACAGCCCAGCTGCTTCATAACGCCTTTGGCGTATATCAGTTCCTCGGTTATCCGTTTGACGTTGGCGTAGCTGGCGTCGGCCGCCAGACCCATAGTTTTCAGCCGCTCGGCCCGGATCTCGTTAAGCATGTCCGGATCGATGATCAGGCCCACTATACGGTGGGCCGGCACCTCGAACAGTTCGGGGGGCGGCGGCACCTCCGGCACCATTGGCACATTAGCCACTTTGACCCGTTTATGGGCCAGGTACATGCTGAGCGGCGTTTTCGAAGTCCGCGATACGCCGATAAGCACGATATCGGCTTTAGTCAGGCCCCAGGGGTTTTTGCCGTCATCATATTTGACGGCGAACTCCACCGCCTCGACTCTTTCGAAATAATCCTGGTCGAGCTTGTGGACAAGACCCGGCTTCAGGGAAGGCGTCCGGCCGGTCACGCCCTGGACCGCCTGGATCATCGGCCCCATAATGTCGATGGTTGGTATATGGTAATTCTCCGCCAGCCGGGTGAAGGCGGCGCGCAGTTCGGACGACACGAGGGTATGGCAGACGACGCTCTGGGTTTTGGCGGCCGATAGCAGTACCTCTTCGATCTGGTTTACCGAACTGATGTAGGGCATGCGGATGATTTCAAAGCCGTCCGGCTCGAACTGGCTGGCGGTGGCCCGCGCCACCATCTCGGCGGTTTCGCCGAGGGAGTCGGACAGGGCATAGATTACCGGATGGTCGGTCATGGCCTATCCCTCCCTTGTTCTGCCATGTTTGCTGTGCCGTACCCTACTTTATTATAACCCGAAGCCTACCTCCCTGGGCAAGTGTTTTAAATAACCACTATTTTGCTGAGATCGGCAGTCGCCGCCGTGAGGGCGGTTATGGCTTTCAGGAGAGCCAGGCGGTTACTCTTGACGGCGATGTCATCCACCATGACCATCACCTGGCCAAAGAAAGCGTCGATAGGCGCAGCCAGGTCGGCCATCACCTTGAGGACGCCGGCGTAATCCTTGGCCGCCGTCAGCTCGCTGACCCGTCGGCTGGCGGCCAGATAGGCATCATACAGGGCCTTCTCGGCGTCGGTGGCGAACAGGGCCGGGTCGATGGCGTCAGTGGTGGCGTTCTTCGCCAGGTTGCCGACGCGGGTTAAGGCCTGAACGGCCCGCTGCATGGCGATCGTCCCGCCCTCAACGGCCATCGCCTTGGCCCGTAGCCAGGCGTCGTACACATCGTCAGTGCCGGTGGCCAGCACAGCGTCGATCATATCGTAGCGCATGCCCTCGTCGCCGAGGACGTTTTTCAGGCGCAGGCGGAAAAACTCCAGGATATCCTCGGTGAGCTTGGCCCGGCGCTCCTGGCCGCTTATGCCCAGTAGATCCATGGCGGCGGTAATCAGGGCGGTAAGTGACACCGAATACTTGGCGTTGATGAGGATGTTGACAATGCCGAGAGCCTGGCGGCGCAGGGCGTAGGGGTCCTGGGAGCCGGTGGGTATAAGGCCGCGGCTGAAGGTCGAAACGATGTTGTCGAGCTTATCGGCGATGCCGACAACCCGGCCGGCGGCCGTCGCCGGTAGGATGTCGCCGGCAAAGCGCGGCAGATAGTGTTCGAAAATCGCTTCGGCCACCGCCGGTGCCTCGCCGCTCAGTTTGGCGTACTCCCGGCCCATGACCCCCTGCAGCTCGGTGAATTCGCAGACCATGCCGGTGACCAGGTCAGCCTTGGCCAGGCGGGCGGCCCGCTCAACCGTCGGCAGCTCGCCGGCGGCCAGACCGGTGGCCTGGGCGCTGGCAGCGGCCAGCCTTTCCAGCCTCACCACTTTGTCATACATCGTTCCCAGTCCTTCCTGGAAAACGATAGTCTTCAGCTTTTCCACCCGCTCGGCTAAAGCCACCTTTTTATCCTCCTCGAAGAAGAAGCGGGCGTCGGCCAGTCTGGCCTTAAGCACTCTCTCGTTGCCGTGGCGGACGATGTCGATATAGTCGACGCCGCCGTTACGGACGGTTATGAACACCGGCAACAGCTTGCCGTCCTTGGCGAACACCGGGAAATAGCGCTGATGCTCGCGCATCGGCGTGATAACCGCCTCCGACGGCAGGGCCAGGTATTTCTCCTCAAAACGGCCGCACAGGGCGGTCGGATATTCCACCAGGAAAACGACTTCCTCCAGCAGGTCTTCGTCGATGACCGCCGTGCCACCCTGCTGGACGGCCAGCTTCTCGACCTGCTCGCGGATAACCTGGCGACGGAGGTTCTGGTCGACCATGACGTGATTTTCGGTCATTCTGACGAAATAATCGTCAACCGACTGCACCGTCACCGGGCCGCGGCTGAGGAAGCGATGACCCCGGCTGACGTTGCCGGCTGTGACTTCGGCCAGGGTAAAAGGGACAGTTGCGCCGCCGAACAGTGCCACCAGCCAACGGATGGGCCGGGGGAACCGCAGGTCGAGGCTTCCCCACCGCATATTTTTCGGGAAGGCCAGCGAGGTGATGATCTCGGGTAGGAGTTCGGGCAGCAGCCCGGGCGTCGGTTGGCCGGCCTCGTCGACCACTGCGTATACATAGCCATCCTTAACCACAAGTTTAGCGACGTCGACGCCCTGGCCGCGGGCGAAGCCCTGCGCCGCCTTGGTGGGGGCGCCGCTGTCGTCAAAAGCGATCTTGATGGCCGGTCCCTTGTTTTCGCTGTGCTTATCGGCCTGCTTTTCGGCCAGGTCGCGGACCACCAGGGTCAGCCGGCGGGGGGTGCCGAAGGTCTGGATGTCGCCGCAGGCCAGACGCCGCTCGTCAAGCTTGCTTTTGGCGATTTCGGCCAGTTGGGCCAACGCCCCCGGCATATATTTGGCAGGAATCTCCTCGGTGCCGATTTCCAATAGCAGATCTTTGGCCATATTATTTGCCTCCTTTCAGAAGCGGGTAACCAAGTTTTTCCCGTTGCTCCAGGTAGCCTTGGGCGCACAGGCGGGCCAGATTGCGGACCCGGCCGATGAATGCAGTGCGTTCGCTGACGCTGATAGCTCCGCGGGCGTCCAGCAGGTTGAAGGCGTGCGAGCACTTGAGAACATAGTCGTAGGCCGGCAGCACGTAGCCGAGCTCGACGATCCGCACCGCCTCCTTCTCATACATGTCGAACAGCTGGAAAAGCATCGATGCGTCCGACAGCTCGAAGTTATAGGTCGACTGCTCGACCTCGTTGCGGTGGAAAACGTCGCCGTAAGTGATGCCGGCAACCCACTCGACATCATAGACGTTCTCCTTGCCCTGGATGTACATGGCCAGCCGTTCGAGGCCGTAAGTTATCTCCACCGCCACCGGCTTGACGTCTATGCTGCCCACTTGCTGGAAGTAAGTGAACTGAGTGATTTCCATGCCGTCCAGCCAGACCTCCCAGCCAAGGCCCCAGGCGCCGAGGGTTGGCGACTCCCAGTTGTCCTCGACGAAGCGGATGTCGTGCTTGTCGCGGTCGATGCCGAGCCTCGCCAGGCTCTCCAGGTAGAGGTCCTGAATGTTGGCCGGCGACGGTTTCATGATAACCTGATACTGGTGGTGCTGGAACAGGCGGTTGGGATTGTCGCCGTAGCGGCCGTCGGCCGGCCGGCGGGACGGTTCCACATAGGCCACGTTCCAGGGCTCGGGGCCGAGGGCCCGCAGGAAGGTTGCCGGGTTCATCGTACCGGCGCCCTTTTCTACATCGTAGGGCTGCTGGATGATGCATTTTTGCTGGGCCCAGAAATTTTCCAGCGTAAGAATTATCTCCTGAAATGTCACAAGTTTTCGCCTCCTGTATTGACATCTAACTTTTAGCGGCTGCGGCCGCCGGCGGAAAATAAAAAATTCCCGTCCCGTAACAATTTAGTTACAGGGACGGGAACTCATTCCCGCGGTTCCACCCTGCTTGGCCCTATAAGGACCCGCCTTGATTTATAGTGAGGTTTACTTTCCCGACGGATTTCCCCTCACGGCTCGTGAATGCCTTCGCCTGCGCCTTACCGGGCTTTCACCCTCCCCGGTTCGCTGCTGGTGGCCGGCTACTTATTTCCTTCATCGCCTTTCATTGCTTTAATACTATAGCAAATTTTGCCTTGGCTGTCAATCACAAGCCGCCCTTGGGCGGCGTCCCGCCTTCGCCGGTCTCGTCCTTGACGGCTTCGTCGGCCTCGCCGCTGCGCACCACCTCGAGGGTGCAGCGCTTGAACACAGCCACCAGCACGCCGAGGGCGGCCAACTGGGGCAAAATTACCGCGCTGATGGCTCCGATGGTTACCGGAATCTCCACAAGTACCTTACCGTCGTGCTTAACGCGGATCTTGGTGACGTTGCCTTCGCGGATGAGCTCCTTCACCTTATCCATCACTTCGCCCGACTTCATGGAGAACTCCTCCGTCCAGCCGACCGGTTTCGCTGCCTCCAATTCGACCAGGGCGTCGATAACATCGCCTCCGGACCGCTGCAGCGCTTCCTTGGCCTCGCGGTAAGTCACCCCGGTTCGTTCGCGCAACAGGTCTATTTTCTCCAGCGTAATTTCTTCCATGTCCATCCTCCTGGTTACCGTTTTTCCTATTTTCCCCCGCGGCCGCTCCTCTTATCCTAACTGATGGCGGCGATGAAGGCCATGGATTTTAGCGGTTTGTCCAGACGATAGGTCAGAAAATCAGCCAGCAGCCGTTCGGTCTCAGTCAGCACAGCGCCGGTCACCGAAAACTGCCCCGGATTCTGCCAGTCAAGGCCGAGCAGCCGTTCCACAAACCCCTTGGCGTCGGGGCCGAAGGCGGGAAAATGCGGTTGGCCGCAGGCCGCACACACACCGCCGCCGCCTCTGGCGTCGAACAGGGCCGGCAACACCAACGACTGACCGCAGGCCACACAGTTGTCGAGTTCCGGCCGGAACCCGGCCAGGGCCAGCAATTGCACGGCGCCGGCCAGCGCCGTGATTCGCGGGTTGCGTTTGCCGAGCATATCGAAGGCGGCCAGTAAAAGCTCGAACACCGGTGGCTCGGTCTCTCGCTCCGGCCATAGCTCGCTTGTCAGCTCGGCCAGCAGGCTGGCATAGGCCATAGTTGTAAGGTTCTCCCGCAGCTCCCGGAAGGAGCGGACGATCTCGCATTGCTTGATACTGTCGATACCCCGCCCGCCGGCCAGAGCCAGTTCGGCGTGGGTGAAAACCTGAATACAGCCGGCCAGAGCGCTCCTGGGCCGACGGGCGCCGTAAGCGATGGCCGAAAGCTTGCCGTGTTCGCGGGAAAATAAAGTTACCATCCTGCTGGCCTCGTCGCATTCGCGTACCGCCAGCAGGATGGCCTCGGTTTTGTACTGTCCCTTATCGCCCATCCTAATCCCCCGGCGGCAGATCGCCGCCCTCAAGCGGACAGCCGCTGCACTGACGGTATAGGAGGTAGGCGCCGATGTTGCCGGTACGCTGGAAAATGTCCCACATAATATCCTGTATTAACATCCGCCATCGTCCCTTCCGCATTTTCGTCAGGGGAATTTGTTACGGCAAGTCGGTCTTGGCACCGTTCTCGCCGGTCGCTTCGATCTCCTCTTCGGCCAGCGGTTCGGCCTTGACCCGCACCACCCTGAAGCCGTTCACCTTGAGAACGCTGAAGCTGTAATCGCCGATATTCACTTGGTCGCCCACTTCGGGCCGGCGGCCGAGCATGCCGAAAATATAGCCGCCTAGGGTGTCTTCCTCATGCTCCTCCATGCGGATGTTGAGAAGCTCGGCCACGTCGTCCAGCAGCACCAGGCCGTCGAACTCATAGCTGCCGTCGGGAAAGCGCTGGATTTCGGCTTCGCCCTCATCATGCTCATCCTGGATGTCGCCGACGATTTCCTCGATGACATCTTCCATGGCCACCAAGCCGGCGGTGCCGCCGTACTCGTCGGCCACTACCGCCAGGTGGGTGCGTTTGCGGCGCATGGCCTGCAGCAGTCTGGCCACCGACATGCCTTCAGGCACCACCAGGATCTCCCGCATAATCGTCCGGAGATCCTTGTCGCCCGGCCCGCACAGGTCGAGGTCCATCAGGTCACGGATATGGATCATGCCGATAACATGGTCCTTGTCGTCGATGCACAGGGGATAGCGGGTATGGGCGGTCTCCCGCACCACCCGCAGGTTTTCCTCGTAAGGATCGTCGGCAAACAGACAAATCATATCCTGGCGGGGCACCATAACCTCGCGGGCCAGCCGGTCGGCAAAGTCGAAGACGTTGTCGATAAGCTCGCTTTCCATCTGGTCGAGCACACCGCCGCGCTGGCTGGCGTTGACAAGCATCCTCAGCTCTTCCTCGGAATGGGCCAGTTCGGCCTCGGTGGCCGGCTTTACGCCAAGCAGGGCCAGGATGGCCCTGGCCGCTTTGTTGAAAAGGACAATGACTGGGTAACCAAGCTTATGAAAGATATATAAAGGCCAGACCGAGAAAAGGGCCAGGGTCTCGACCCTCTGGATGGCCATGGCCTTGGGCACAAGCTCGCCCAGTACGATGTGCAGGAAGGTTATGATCGTGAAGCCGAGGGCGATGCTGACGGTATGCACAAGCCAGACCGACCCCGGAAAGTAAGCGTAGAAAAGCGGGGCGATAAGGGCAGCCACCGCCGGCTCGCCCAGCCAGCCAAGGCCCAGCGATGCCAGGGTGATGCCGAGCTGGGTGGCCCCCAGATAAGTATCGAAGGCGGATACGACCTTCAGGGCAAGCTTGGCCCGGCTGTTACCCTGCAGACTCAGTTCTTCCAGCCTGGTTTTGCGGATTTTGACGAGGGAAAACTCGGCGATGACAAAAAAGCCGTTTATCAGTACCAGCAATAAAGCGGCGACCAGGGCTACAAGGCTATTTACGGATGAATCGATAGCGCATCTCTCCCTAGGATTTGGTAGCGTCGCCGCTGCGCGGCATCACCGTGCCAGCGGTCAAAATATACTGCAGCGCGCTTTCACTGGTAACATCTAACGGTATTATATCCCGCCGGGGCACGATAATATTAAAGCCGGCCGTCATGTTAAGGCTCATGGGGATAAACACGCAGACACTCTCCTCGCCCAGATGGCTGGCGATCGGCGCCGACAAATCGGCCATGACAAAGCCGAGAGCCTTGGCCCCGGGATGGGGAAACGGCACCAGCACAGCCTGCTTGAACATGTTCTGCGATTCGAAGACCGCGGTCGACAGCTGCTTGACGCTGTTATAAATGAACTTGATGAACGGGATGGTGCTCAAAAGTCTTTCGCCGTAGTCGAGAAGCCGCCTGGCTATCCAGTGGGAGGACAGCCAGCCGACCGCCAGGATGATGGCCAGCACGGCGATCAGGCCGAGGCCGGGAAACTTCAGCGGCAGGTGGCGTCCCAGCAAATTCTCGGTGAGATCAAGGATTTCCTGGACGACGAAGGTGGTTATGGCAATCGGCACAATGACAATCAGGCCGTTGATAAAATACTTGGAAAGATCTTTCATATTACACCCCTCTAACAAATCATATCATTTGCACCGAATACGGTCAACCTGTATCCATCGGTCGCCGACATTGCCGGCGGTGAAAAAAAAAGACGGCTGCCGCGGCAGCCGTCTAGCTGAATTTCAGGAGGTTACGTTTGCGCGGCAGCACGGCGTCGATAACGTCGTCCACCGTGATTATGCCGACAAGCTTCTTATCGGCGTCGGCTACCGGCACCGCCAGCAGATCGTATTTGCGGATAAGGCTTATGGCGTCCTCGATCGGCGCCGTATCGCCGACAGCGACGATCCGCTTACGCATAATGTCCGCCAGCCTGGTTTTCGGCTTGGCGATAATCAGTTCTCGCAGCGACAGTACGCCAACTAGCTGCTCCTCGGCGTCCACCACGTAAATATAATAAATGGTCTCGGCCTCGGGAGCCATCTCGCGCAGCTTGTTGATCGTCTCTTCGGCGGTGAGGTTCTCGGCCAGGGAGATAAACTCGGTGGTCATCAGGCTGCCGGCCTCATCCTCGTCGTACTCTCGAAGCTCCTTGACATCGGCCGCTTCCTCGTGCTCCATCAGGTCGAGCAGTTCCTCAGCCTTGTCGTCCGACATCTCGTTGAGGACGTCAGCGGCGTCGTCGGAAGCCATCATTTCAAGAATATCAGCCGCCCGGTCCTTGCTCATGCCCTCGAGGATGGACGCCTGCATCTCGGTCTCCATCTCAGCCAGCGTCTCGGCCGCCTTCTCGTCGTCCAGCGTCTGAAAGATGGCTGACCGTTCCTGAGTTCCCAGTTCGCCGACGATCTGGGCGATGTCGTATGGGTGAAGGGTGGCCAGCCGCCCCTGGGACACCGACAGCTTGATGGCCGACAGGTCGGGGGTGATAAGGTCGACGTTTGCCCAGGATATCAGCTTCTCCGGCAGCGTCCGGTTGAAGACGCCGGCAACCCGCCGGAGCGGCCGCTCGGCCCCCAGTCGCCGCACCAGGCCGCGAAAACCGATGTCGACCGCCACCAGGCGAAACTCGTTGTTGACCTGGGTGATCTTAAGATCGTTCACCCGCACCACGCGGGCCCCATCGGTATCGACGATCTGGCGATCCAGGAGGTCGCGCCGCAGATAAATCTCGTCGCCGCTTAAGTCGGCGGCCTGCACGTCGTCGCGGACGATGCTGAGGGACACAATCTGCTTGTTGAGCATGGCGATATTACTGTCGCCGATGACCACCGTTTCCCAGCGACGCTTCACCTCCACGCCGCAGATGCGGGGATAACTGGTCTCGGGCTTTATCAGGACGTCGGCCACCCGGCCTACCCGGTTGCCTATTTTATCGATAACCAGCTTGTTGATCAGTTCGCTTACAAATACTTCGGTAAACGGCTGCATAGGGTCAGCCCCCTCCCCAATGCAGGCCGTTGATAACCGCCATCTACTTTGTTGCCCCTGCGGGCGCTTGCTCGCGTACAAGTAAAGTACGCGTCGCAGCGCGTCCTCGGTGCGCCTCGTATATGGCGTTTCTGAACGGCCTGGCACATTTCAGGTATATTAAGAACGTCCTATCTTATTCATAACCTAACGACTTTAGAACCCCCGGCCGATTGCGCCAGTCCTTCTTGACTTTGACCCACAAATCGAGATAAGCCTTCGAGCCTAGAAGGTTTTCGACGTCGGCCCGGGCCTGCCGCCCGGCCTCCTTTAGAACGGCGCCGCCGGCGCCGATGACAATGCCCTTCTGGGAGTCGCGCTCGACGTAGATAACAGCCCGTACATACAGATCACCGTTATCGCGGGTCGCCACCTCCTCGATATCGACGGCGATGCTGTGGGGAATCTCTTCGCGGGTGAGCTGCAGCACCTTCTCGCGGATAAGCTCGGCAATCAGCAGCCGCTCGGGCTGGTCGGTTATCATGTCGTCGGGATAATACTTCGGCCCGGCAGGCAGATGTTTCTTGATCTCGGCCACCAGGTTGTCGAGGTTGGTCTTGGTCAGCGCCGAAACCGGCACCAGGGCAGTAAATTCCCGTTTGGCGGCGTAGCGCTGGATGATCGGCAGCACCTGGGCCCGCGGCAATTTATCGATCTTGTTGATGACCAGGATTACCGGCGTAGTCACCGCCGCCAGCCGTTCGAGGATGTACTCCTCCCCTGGACCCGGTTCCTCGGTGGCGTCAACTACGAACAGTACGGCGTCCACCTCCCGCAGCGTGTTCTCAGCTGTCTGCACCATATACTCGCCAAGCTTATGGCGGGGCTTGTGAATGCCGGGCGTATCAAGGAACAACAGTTGGGCGTCCGGCAGGTTCAGTATGCAAAGAATTTTGTTGCGGGTGGTCTGGGGCTTGTCGGACATTATGGCGATTTTCTGGCCGATAAGGCTGTTGACCAGCGTCGATTTGCCGACATTCGGCCGTCCAACCACGGCCACAAAACCTGACTTGAAATTGGCGGTATCTTTCATTCGGCGCTTTCATCTCCCGGAAGATCGGTTTTGTCGAAGGCGTAGGGCAGTAGTTCCTCCAGCTGTACCGTCAGCCTGTCCCCCTTGGTATTGCACATGACAACTGTTTTTATGCCGAACTCGGCCATCACCTGGCGGCAGGCGCCACAGGGCGAAGCCGGCGACGGCGTGTCGGCAGCCACCGCCAGGGCGGTCAGCTTGCGGTCGCCGGCGGCCACCGCCTGAAATATCGCCACCCGTTCGGCGCACATCGTCAGGCCGTACGAGGCGTTCTCCACATTACAGCCCCTGTAGATGCGGCCGCTGGCGGCCAGCACGGCGGCCCCCACGGCAAAGCGCGAATACGGGGCGTAGGCAGTTTCCCGGGCCGCCTGCGCGGCTTTTATCAACTCTTCCATCGCAGTCTCCTCACCAGCCCACACGGGGCCCAAACAAAAAGTAAGCGACAATCAGCGACACCAGTGCCGTCACCAGCACCGCCCCGGCGGCCACATCTTTGGCCACCTTGGCAAGCGGATGATAGTCGGGGGAAATGATGTCGACCATCGCTTCCACCGCCGTATTGAACATCTCGGCCACCAGCACACCGGCAATCGTCAGGGCCAGCACACCCATCTCGGCTCCCGAAAGCCCCAGCCAGTGCCCGGCGATCAGCGCCGCCACGGCGGCGGCAGCATGGATGCGCAGGTTGCGCTGGGTGGCGAAACAATATTTGACGCCGCTGGCTGCGTAGCCGAAGGACCGCAGCAAGTTGCCAACAATATTACCTTCGCCGCCTTGTTTTTTCATCCGGCACAGCTCCTCTATATAGCGAAGGCCGAGGCCTCATAGTCCTCGGCAGTCCGCAGGTCGCCATTCAGCCTTCCCGGCCAATGCCCACCAGGGTCAGAATTGCTTCCTCCTGCTGGCGCATAGCCTGCTTGTCCGCTTCCGTCTCATGGTCGTAGCCCACGAGATGAAGCATGCCGTGGACGGTCAAATAGGCCAGTTCCCGCTCTAGACTATGGCCGAAATCCTCGGCCTGGCGCGCGGCCGTCTCCAGGGAAATTACGATATCGCCCAGCAGTGTCTCGGGCGGGCCGCCCGCGATCGGCGGCTCGTCGCCTTCCTCAAGGGCAAACGACAGGACGTCGGTGGCCTTGTCGATGCCCCGGTAGTCGCGGTTAAGCTCACGGATATGCTCGTCGTCGGCGAAGGTCACGCCAACCTCGGCGTCGGCGCCGATGTCCAGCACGGCGGCCGCCTTAGTTAGAACGGACTTCACCATCGCCTTCTGCTTCGCCGTCAGCACTATCTTTTGCTGGGCATTGCTTAGCACCGTTTCCATTCTTCGCCTTTCTCCTCTCCAGTTCCTTCAGCGCGTCCGGGTATTCGATCCGCGAGTGGAACATACTTGACAGCACCCGGATAAAGACGTCGCCGATGACGTTGAGGTCCCTCAGAGTAAGGTTGCATTCATCGAGCTGCCCGTCGTGCAGGCGTTCACGGATTATCTTGCGGACGGTGGTCTCAATGCGGTTGATGTTGGGGCGGGAGAGCGAACGGACAGCGGCCTCGCAGGCGTCGGCCAGCATAACGAGGGCAACCTCCTTGCTCTGGGGCCGCGGCCCCTCATAGCGGAAATCGGCTTCGATGATGCACTCGCTGTGCTCGTTTTCGGTGGCCCGCCGGTAAAAATAAGATACAAGCATTGTCCCATGGTGCTGCTGGACGATATCGATTATCGGCTGGGGCAGTTTGTAGTCCCGGCAGAGGTCGAGTCCGTCCTTGATATGGGAGGTGACGATGAGCGTGCTGAGCGAAGGGGCGATCTTGTCGTGGGGATTCTCGCCGCCCTCGGCCTGATTCTCGATAAAGAAATAGGGGCGTTTTATCTTGCCGATATCGTGATAGTAGGCGCCAACCCTGACAGTAACCGGATCGGCGCCGATCATGTCGGCCGCCGTTTCCGCCAGGTTGCCCACAAGGATGCTGTGGTGATAGGTGCCGGGGGCATCGAGGAGTAGGCGTTGCAGCAGGGGATGGCTGGGATTGGCCAGCTCCATCAGCTTGACTGGCGTCGTTATATTGAAAGTATGCTCCAGATACGGCAGCAAGCCGATGGTGACGACGGCGGCCACGATACCGCTTATCACGCCGTACAGGCCCTGAACCATCAACTGAGTGGCGTTGACCTGTTCGAGAAAACCGGTGGCGCCGATGGTGACGAAATTCACGGCCGCTATCCACAGGCCGGTACGGGTGAGGCTGTAGCCGTGGCTAAGCTTGGAAACGCTGTAAACCCCGGTAAGGCTGCCGATGAGGGCTACCGCCACTGCCCTAAGGTCGTTGTCAACAATTACCCCGAACAACATCGCCAGAGCCATGCCGATAAACACTCCCAGGCGGGGGTCGATAAGGATGGCCGTGAGTAGCGCCCCCACGGCGATGGGAGCAGCGAAGTCCGAATAGTAGTGGGCCGTTTTGCCGAGGAAGAGGGTCACCAGCATGATAAGCCCCAGCAGGACCATATACAAATCGTTGCTGAAAAGGTCGGGCGCGTACTTATAAAGATAGCCGAGAATCATTGCCATGACCACAAGGACAAAAAGGGCCAGGCCGAAAATCCTCAGTTCGCTCACATGGCCGCGGTGCAGCCCCAGTTCCTCGAGGGCCTGGATCTGTTCGGCTGTCACCACATCGCCGCGGCGAACGAGCACCTGCCCCTTCTTGACTGTCTCGCGCACCGGTTCGATGCTGGCAAGGGCAGCCTGCTTGCGTTTATCCGTCTCGCGGACGTTGAGAATGAAATTGGGCTTCAGCAAAATCTGGGCGACACCGGCCACTACAGCCTCGGAATCCTTGCCAAGGTCCAGTCCTTCGGCTTCGAGAACGACGTTTTTACGGGCGTTCTCCAGGTCGTCCTCACGGATGCCGCGCTGAAGATATTTGCGGATGATGTTGCGGGTGTTCTCCTCGGTTTTGGTCAGCTCGCTATCACTGAGGCCGATCAGGCCGTTTACGGCCGCCGGCGGCAGGGGAACAGGCAGCGAACTGTTCAATCTGTCGAATTTCTGTTCGGGGCTGGCGATGGTCTTGTCGGCGTTGACCGCCTTGGCGGCCCGGAAAATGGCGCCAGTGCTTTCCTCGGCCTTAGCAGCCACCGTCACGTCGAAATCAAAGACGCTGGCCACACTGGCGAGAACCTCGGCTTCGAGCTTCCTGGTCTTGATCTGGTCGACGTAGGAAACAGACCGCGGCACAATGACGTCGCGATCACTCACCTGACCCACCTGTAGGGAAATTTTCTCGGTTATGAAATCGGCCGACAAAATGAGCATGAACAGCGAAAAAAAGGCTAACCCAAGGACGATGCGGCGGGTAAGCGGTTTTGCATGCATGCTGCTTGGCTGGGAAAAGAACTCGCGGAATTTATTCTCGATTGATATCATGTCTTTTTCAACTCCAATGGCCCGGCCTTTCAGCCTGAGCCCGGATTTGAAGCCTCATGACGCTCGTAAGCCTTGATAATCCGCCCGACAATCTCATGGCGGACGACGTCGCCTTCGTCAAGATAAATAGTGCCGATGCCGCGGGTGCCGGCGAGAACCGCCTGGGCGTGCTTAAGGCCGGAGCAATTGCCCTGCGGCAAGTCCACCTGGGTTATATCGCCGGTGACCACCATTTTCGAACCAAAGCCGAGGCGGGTCAGGAACATCTTCATCTGCTCGGGAGTAGTGTTCTGGGCCTCATCAAGGATGATGAAAGAATCATCGAGGGTCCGGCCCCGCATATAAGCCAGGGGGGCCACCTCGATAATATTCTTGGCCATGAACTTCTGGAACGTCTCGACGCCCATGATGTCGTACATGGCGTCATAAAGCGGCCTGAGGTACGGATCGACCTTCTCCTGGAGATCGCCGGGCAGAAAGCCCAGCTTTTCGCCGGCTTCAACAGCCGGCCTTGTCAGGATGATTCGTTCAACCTCTTTGTTTTTCAAGGAAAAAACTGCCATAGCTACGGCAAGATAAGTTTTCCCGGTTCCGGCCGGCCCTATTCCGATTGTGATGTAGTTTTGGCGGATTGCTTCCAGGTAAAGGCGCTGACCAAGAGTTTTGGGCTTGATATGACGGCCGCGGGCGGTCACCATCACGGTGTCGGCAAACATCTGGTGAAGGTTGTCGGCCCGGCCCTCCTTAATCATTTTGATGCTGTAGCGCACATCGTGGGTGGTCACCGGGTTGCCGTCGCGGTACAAGAAGAGCAGTTCGTGGAAAAGCTTGTAAAGTTCGGCAGTCTCGCCGGCGGCACCGCTGATGATGATCTCGTCGCCACGGGCGACGATACGGCAAGCGAACTGCTCGCCGATTATCCGCAGATGTTCGTCGTTGCGACCGAGAATGGCAACCGCCTCCTGAGCGTCGCTCAGTTGAATCCGCCGTTCCTCGTTGTCGGGCAAAGCGCCGACCTCCTGTCAGTTGTTGATATTCATAGTCTGTCCGATATCCTCGATCGTTTCCACCATGACCTTTACCCGTACTAGTCCGGGTTCAGGCGTCTTCAGCACAGTGATATCGCGTCCCAGAACCTGGGCCCCCTCGGGAATAAGATTTTGCACGGTGGAGAGAGCCTTGCTCCGAGCAAGGTCGCGCGCCTGCTCGGGGCTGATGTCGTGCTTTGCGGATGATAATTCGTGAAAGATATTTATAGTAGATTCGACAACGAAGTCGCTATTCCTGCCCCCGGGCAGCTTTTTGCGGATGACCTCGGTCTCGAAACGGGCAAATGGCTGCGTTGGCGC
>JAEZLU010000019.1 GCA_023415075.1 Bacillota bacterium | reverse complement strand
AATTCGCCGTCCGCGATATCGTCGCCGGCGAGGCCATCGTAAAATACGGCGAAGTCATCGGCCTGGCCACCAAAGCCATCAAGGCCGGCCAGCACGTCCACGTCCACAATCTGGAAAGCTGCCGCGGCCGCGGCGACAAGTAGCCCGGAGACTGGAGGATACCTTATGACAAAACGCTGGAACGTCTACGTTACCAGAATGATACCGCTGGAAGTAATCGACATGCTGCGCCAGGAGTGCGCCGTCGAAGTCAACCCCGACAACCGGCCGCTCAGCCGCGACGAATTTTTGGCCAACGTCGCCGGCCGCGACGCCGTCCTCACCCAGGCCACCGACATCGTCGACGACGCCGTGCTGGCTGTTGCCGGACCCCAGTGCAAAATCTTCGCCAACTACGCCGTTGGTTTCAACAACTTCGACCTTGAAGCCGCCAGCCGGCGGGGCATCATGCTGACAAACACCCCCGACGTCGTCACCGGCGCCACCGTCGAAATGACCTGGGCCCTGCTGTTTGCCGCCGCCCGCCGGCTACCCGAAGCCGACCGTTTCGTGCGGGCCGGCAAATTCAAAGGTCTCGACCCGATGCTCCTGCTCGGCCGAGAGCTTGACGGCAAGACGCTGGGCGTCATCGGCGCCGGCCGCATCGGCCGCTCCTTCGCCCAAAAAGCCCCGGTCTTTGGTCTGCAGGTAATCTATCACGACGTCGAGCCCAACCCGCTCTTCGAGAGCGAGACCGGCGCCAGCTACGTCGACCGGGAAACCCTGCTGAAAACCGCCGACTTCATATCGCTGCACGTTCCCCTGCTGCCGGCCACCAGGCACCTTATCGGCGAGCGCGAACTGCGGCTCATGAAAAAGACGGCCATCCTCATCAACGCCTCCCGCGGCCCGGTGGTCGACGAAGCGGCCCTGGTGGCCGCCCTGCAGGCCGGCGAAATTGCCGGCGCCGGCCTTGACGTCTTCGAAAACGAACCGGCGCTGGCCCCTGGCCTAGCCGAACTCGAAAATGTCGTCCTTGTGCCCCACATCGGCACCGCCACCATCGAAACCAGGCTGAACATGGGCCGGGTGGCCACCGCCAATATCCTGGCTGCCCTCCGCGGCCAAACGCCGCCCAACCTCCTCAATAAATAAACCGGATTGAGCCTCAAGGTGTCGGGCCCGACAGCAGCGCTGTCGGGCCCGACACCTTTTCGCCGGCCTGTCGGCCCTGGCAAATGGCCTCAAATGGCGTCTTTCGGCAGTTGGCATCATTCATGCGTAAGCTTGCAGTCAAACCGTGCCGGGGTAAGGCCCCGGACATAAACTGCCGACGGGAGGGGAAAATATGTGCATCGAAATACTCGACAAGCGGCTTGGCGAAGTCCTGCCCCAGGGCGACTATGACAAGCTGAAGGCTAAAGCCGACGAACTCTATAGGAGGTTGGAACAAGCCGTCCCCGAGCCTGTCTTCAAAGACATGCTCGAATTGCTGCTCATTCTGCGGGAAGTGGAAATGCGCCTGCTCGAGGACAGATTCCGCGAGCGCTACGCCGCCTATGCCTATGTAGCCAAAGGTACCGTCGGCTGATCGCGCCGGTTTAAGTATGCAAGCGGAGGAAAACGCCATGACACAAAAACTGCTGGACGAAAGACTGACCGAAATCCTGTCCGGGCCCGAATACCAGAACCTTGCCGCCAGGGCCGAACAAGCCTACGCCCGGATCCGGGCCGAAGCGCCGGCCCAGCTTGCGGCCGATGTCGCCGACCTTGTGGCCATCCTGCAGGAGGTCGAGACCCGCCTGCTCGACGAACGCCAGGCCAAGGGCACCGCCTGGGCCCAGGGGACCATGGCCACCCTGGCCTGACCCTGACCTGCTGCTGCGCAAGCAATAAAAAGAGCCCGGCAAGCCGGGCTCTTTTTATTGCTTGAGGCAAACGGCCTCAATAGGCGTTTCTGGCATAAGCTTCCTGCAGCAGGCTGTCAGGCAGTTCGTCCTCCCAGCGGGCGACGACGACTGCGGCCACGCAGTTGCCTATCAGGTTGCAGGTGGTGCGGGCCATATCGAGAACGCGGTCGACGCCGAGAATGATGGCCACGCCCTCCACCGGCAGGCCGAAGGCGGCGGCGGTGCCGGCGATAACGATCAGCGACGCCCCGGGGACGGCGGCGATGCCTTTGGTGGAAAGCATCAGCGTCACCAGCATAAGAAGCTGGTGGGATATATCGAACGGCACGCCGTATACCTGGGCGATGAAAACGACCGCCAGGGCGCTGTAGAGGGTCGAGCCGTCGAGGTTGAATGTATAGCCGGTCGGCAGGACGAATGTGACAATATGTTTGGGGAGGCCGAACTTCTCGAGCTTCTCCATCGCCAGCGGCAGGGCGGCCTCGCTCGACGCGGTGGAAAAGGCGATCATGATCGGCTCCTTGAGAGCCCGCAGCAGATGGAAGAAGTTGACCCGCACAATCAGCGAGGCGCCGCAGAGAACAACCAGCACGAAAAGAATCAGCGCCAGGTACAGGGCCACGATGAGCTTGGCCAGCGGGATAAGCATGCCGAGGCCAAACTTGCCTACCGTAAAGGCGATAAGGGCAAACACACCGATCGGCGCCAGCTTCATTACATAATGAGTAAACTTAAACATAATTTCGGCCACGCTGGTGGCCAGCTTGATGACCGGCTCGCCTTTCGCCCCCATGGCGGCGGCGGCGATGCCGAAAAAGGTCGAGAACAACACGATCTGCAGCATATCGCCGCGGCCGGCTGCGTCGACAATATTGGTCGGCACGATATTGACGATCATCTGGGCCATGTCGATGGTCTTCTTGGCGGCGGCGACGGCCGAGCCGCTGTCCATGCTGGTGATGGCGACGCCAACGCCGGGCTTGAGGATGTTGACGACCGCCAGACCGATGACCAGGGCCATGGTTGTGGCGACCTCGAACCAGATAATTGCCTTGGCCCCCAGCCGCCCGAGCTTTTTGAAGTCACCCGTACCGGCGATGCCCATAATGAGTGAACTGAAAACAAGGGGGACAACGATCATCTTGATCATCCGGATGAAGATGTCGCCTGCCGGTTTGAGCGCCTCGCCGTAAGCCGGGAAAAGGTAGCCAAAGATGATGCCGAGAGCCAGGCCGAGAAAAATTTGGCTGGTCAAGCTGATGCTTTTTACTTTCATTGCTGCGTCTAACCTCCGTTTCGTTA
>JAEZLU010000329.1 GCA_023415075.1 Bacillota bacterium | reverse complement strand
GTCAACGGCGGCGGCCAGCCCATCAACCCGATGGGGACCTCCTGGCTGGACAAATACCGGGCCATGCTTCCATGGTCGTAGAGGAGGTAGCGAAATGGCAAGTTACGATTATGTAGAAAAAGCGGTCAAGGTTACCCGTCGGGAATTCCTCGGCGTCCTCGGAGTAGGGGCGGCCATCCTCTGGACCGGCGCCTACGCTGCCACCGACCTTGTTCAGGACCGCAGCAAATACATCAAAATGCGGGCCCAGGGTCTTTACCGCGACGATGCCAAGGCCAAGGCCCGCCAGAGCCACAACAATGCCGCCGTCGGCGACATGTACAAGAAGTTTGCCGGCAAGCCCCTGAGCCCGCTGGCCGAAGAACTGTTCCACACCCGCTACATCGACCGCAGCAAAATAGGAGGGATGAGCTGATGAGCCACGGACACAGTGAAGGACCGCGCGTCCTCAAACACCCGCTCTCGTCGCGGCTTTTCCACTGGGGCCTCATCCTCGGTTTCCTGCCGGCGGCCCTCACCGGCTTCATCATCTGGCTTAAGCCGGGCAGCGACGACCTTGTCAACCTGGCGATACGCATCCACATCGTCGGCGCCGCCATCTTCACCTTTTCGGCCATCCTTTATACCATCTTCTGCCTCGACCGGGTGGTGGCTTTCGTCCGCCGCATTTTCAGCTTCGACGACCGCGACGTCGGCTGGATGCTGGTGGGCGGCGGCTACCCGCAGAAAATGTTTCTCGGCAAGAAAATCATCGTCCCGCCGATGGGCAAGATGAACTCCGGCCAGAAATCGCTGGGCATCTGCCTCCTCATCGGCGGCATAATCCTCACCGTCACCGGCTGGCTGCTGTACGCCTTTATCCCGGTGGCCCCCAAAGCCTTCGTCTACTGGGCCGACCAGTTCCACCTCTACATCGGCCTCTTCCTCGGGCTGTCGCTCTTTGCCCATATCTTTCTCGGCATCTACAACTGGGGCGAGTTCAAGGCGATGTTCGGCGACGGCACCCAGCCGCTGGCCGAAGCCGAGGACCACAACCCGGTATGGGTGGCCGAAGAAATTGAACCGGTGAGAAAAGCCGACGCCGGCCGGCAGGTATCTGCCTAGAAAGCAACTAGGGTGACTATAGCGCAAAGGAGCAGAAAATGAAAATCGAGCTTATCAACGCCTTCAAAAAAATCGTCGGTGACGCCCACGTCCTTACAAGCAAGGAAGAACTGCTGTGCTATTCCTACGACGCCACGCCCGGGTTTTCCCATATGCCGGACGCCGTCATATCGCCGGCCGACACCCGGGAAGTATCCCAGGTCCTGGCGCTGGCAAACCGTGAACAGATACCCGTCTACCCGCGCGGTTCGGGCACTAACCTGAGCGCCGGCACCGTGCCGACCAAAGGCGGCATCGTCCTTCTAATGACCCGCTTCAACAAAATCGTCGAAATCGACGCCGCCAACCTGGTGGCCACCGCCGAGCCCGGCGTGGTCGTCGGCGACCTCAACAAAGCGGTCGAGGAATTCGGCCTGATCTATCCGCCCGACCCCGGCACGGTGGCCACCGCCACCCTAGGCGGCACGGTGTCCGAGAACGCCGGCGGCCTGCGCGGCCTCAAATACGGCGTTTCCAAGCACTATGTCATGGGTCTCGAAGTCGTCCTGGCCGACGGCGCGGTAATCCAAACCGGCGGCAAAAACGTCAAGGACGTCTCCGGTTATGACCTGACCAAACTGTTCACCGGCGCCGAAGGCACGCTGGGGGTTATCACCAAGATCACCGTCAAGCTGGTGCCGGCGCCTGAAGCCCGCAAAGCCATGATGGCTATCTTCTCCAACCTTGATAACGCCGGTAACGCCATCTCGGCGATAATCGCCAACAAAATCATCCCGGCCACCCTCGAGATCATGGACAACGCCACCATCCGCACGGTTGAAGACTACGCCAAAGTCGGCCTGCCGACGAACGCCGAAGCCGTGTTGCTCATCGAAGTCGACGGCATCCCCGCGGTGGTGGAAAAAGAAGCCGATAAAGTATTCGAAGTCCTCAAGGCCAACAACGCCGATGAAATCCGCGTGGCCAAGGACGCTGGCGAACGCGACAAAATCTGGGCCGCCCGCCGGGCCGCCCTGCCGGCCCTGGCTAAGCTGCGGCCGACCACTTTCGTCGAAGACGCCACCGTGCCCCGCAGCGAAGTGCCGAACATGATCCGGGCGGTTAATGAATCGGCCGCCAGGCATCGGGTAACCATCGGCACCTTCGGCCACGCCGGCGACGGCAACCTCCACCCGACAATCGTCTGCGACCTGCGCAACGAAGAAGAAATGGAGCGGGTCTACAAAGCGATGGACGAAATCTTCGCCACCGCCATCAAGCTTGGCGGCACCCTCTCGGGCGAGCACGGCATCGGCCTCGGTAAGCTGCGGTACATGGAAGACCAGTTCGGCGCCGCCGGCATGGCGGCGATGCGGGCCATCAAAAAGGCCCTCGACCCCAACTGCATCCTCAACCCGGGCAAACTGGTCGGGGAGTGTTAGACATGAGCAGCGCAAATGACAAAAAACTGCTGGCCGACATCGAGGACGCTATCGCCAACTGCATGAAATGCGGCAACTGTATGGAAGTCTGCCCGATCTATAAGGAACTGCAGAACGAAACCGCCGTGGCTCGCGGCAAACTGGCCCTTATCGAAGCCGTCATCGACGGCCGCAGCGAAATCTCGGCCGGTTTCGACAAGCGGATGGCGATGTGCGTCTCCTGCAAAGCCTGTGCCGCCAAATGCCCCTGCGGCGTCAAGGCCGACGAGCTCATCCTCCGCGGCCGCCAGGCGGCCGTCAAGGCCCGCGGCCTGCACCCCATCAAAAAGAATGTCTTCAAGCTGCTGGCCAACCGCACGCTGTTCGACTTCGCCCTACGGATGGCCGGCCTGTTCGGCCCGCTGCAGATGAAAAAGCTGCCAGGCAAACTGGCGGTAATAGCCCGCTTCCCGATGCCGGGTCTCGACAAGAGGCGAGTGCTGGCCCCCTTCGCCGCCACACCGCTCAGGAGCCAACTGCCGGAAACCATCAAGGTGTCTGCCCCGAAAATGAAAGTCGCCTTTTTCACCGGTTGCACCATCAACTATGTTTACACCGACATCGGCCAGGCGGTCGTCGATGTCCTCAAGGCCAACGACGTCGAAGTCACCCTGCCGCCTATGCAGCACTGCTGCGGCACGCCGGTGTTCATGTCCGGCGACGCCGACCTGGCCAGGGTGTTCGCCAGACACAACATCGAAACCTTCGAACGGGCCGGCGCCGATTACATCGTCGCTGCCTGCGGGTCGTGCGCCGAAGCCTTCAAAATCGAATACCCGGAAATGTTCGCCGATGATCCGGTGATGCAGGAAAAAGCCAAAGGCTTGGCAAAGAAAACCTATGAGATCAGCGAGTTTCTCGTCGATGTCGTCAAATTCCGCCGGGACAATCTGGGTGAAGTCAAGGCCGGCGTCACCATGCACGACCCTTGCCACATGGCCCGCGGCATCAAGGTCACCAGCCAGCCGCGGGAAATCCTCAAGGCTATCCCCGGCCTCAGGCTGGTGGAAATGAAAAACCCGGACCGCTGCTGCGGCGCCGGCGGCTCCTTCAGCCTGGCCAACTACGAAATTTCCCGCAAGATCAACGACCGCAAGATTGCCGACATCGCCTCCACCAAGGCCGACATCGTCGCCACCAGTTGCGGCTCCTGCCGGATGCATATTATCGACGGCCTGGTGCAAAACAACCTGAACCAGAATTGCCTCCATACCGTCCAACTGCTGGCCCAGGCCTATAAAGCCGGCAGCGCCGAGATTGATGCCGCCAAGCCGAAAAAAGACGAGTTCCATTTTCACTAATCGCCACTGGCCGCAAATAAGCGGCCTTTAGCGCATATATTCAAGATGGGGGCTAATAATGGACCGCATCGGAATCCTTCAACTGACCCAAAACCTTGACGACGCCGTGCGCGGCTTCAAAGCAGGGCTGGCGGCCGACGGCCGGTCGGCGGTCTTCGAATACCGCAACGCCGACGGCAACGCCGCCCTGTTGCCCAAGCTGGCCCACGACCTGCTGGACCGCGGCGTCGACCTGATTTTTGCCTGCTCCACCCCGGCCGCTCAGGCGGCTATCGCCCTGCCGGCGGCCGTCCCTGTAGTTTACACTCCCGTCTTCGATCCGGTGGGCGCGGGCCTGGCGGCCACCATGTACCGGCCCGGCGGCAAGGCTACCGGTATGGCCGGCATGGTTCCAGCCGCCGCCAAAGTCGCCTTTATCCGCCGGCTTTTGCCCCAGGCCAGGAACATCGCCCTGCTGTACCACGAGGGCGATGCCAACTCCCGCCTGGAAGCCGCCAACTTCAAAGCGGCTGCCGGCGACTACCGGCTGAGCGAACTGCCGCTGGCCAGGCCGGAGGACCTTTCGGCCCTCGGCGAAAACTTGCCGCCGGCTACCGACGTGCTTGTCATTCCGATTGGCCGGGTGGTCGAGGAAAACTTCGCCACCATCGCCTACTACGCCGAACTGGCGGCGGTACCGATCATCGCCGCAAATGCCGGCAACGTGGCAGCCGGCGCTCTTGGGGCCCTGGTCGCCGACCACTACAAGCTCGGCGTCGCCTGCGCCGACCAGGCTATCCAGATCCTTGGCGGCGGCGACCCCGGTTCCATCCCGGTCGGTATCGTCAACAACCCTGATGTCCTTCTCAACCGCACGGCGGCCGCCGATCTCGGCATTGTCCTTGACCCCGACCTGCTGGCGGCCGCCCGGGAAATCTTCGAATAATAACGGGAGTTGAGCTGCTTGTCACTTATGCCTGAATCGGTCGAACTTCTAGCGCCCGCCGGCACCTGGGAGGCGTTCGAGGCCGCGGTGGACGCCGGCGCCGACGCCGTCTACCTCGGCGGCAAACGCTTCAACATGCGGCTACACCGCAGTGATGTCAACTTCGACTATGAACAGCTGGCCGAAGCCCGCGAGTATGCTCACACCCGGGGCGTCAAACTTTATATCACGGTTAACAATCTTCTCAGCGAGCACGAACTGCCGGCAATGCAGTCTTATCTGGCCTTCCTTGACGCCATCCGCCCGGACGCCCTGATCGTCCAGGACCTGGCGGTTCTCCAACTGGTTAGGGAAATGGCTCTCACCGTGCCCCTGCACGCCTCGGTGATGATGAACATCCACAACGAGGCCGCTGTCCGTACCCTTCAGGAGTGGGGCATCACCAGGGTGGTCTTCAACCGCGAAATGTCCCTCGACCAGCTGGCTGTCATCCGTGAGCGGACCGGCGTCGAGGTCGAATACTTCATCCACGGCGACATGTGCGTCGCCCAGAGCGGCCAGTGCCTGCACTCCGGCGTGCTGTTCGGCCAAAGCTCCAACCGTGGCCGCTGCCTCAAGCCCTGCCGCTGGCCCTACCGGTTTGCCGCCGGCGACAGCAAACGCTACGCTGACCCTGGGCCGTACAAGCTGGCCATGAAAGACATGTGCCTGTACCGTCATCTGCCGCAGCTGATAACAGCCGGTGTCTGCTCCTTTAAAATCGAGGGCCGGATGCGTACCCCCGACTTTGTCGGCCGGGTGGTCGGCACCTACCGGCAGGCCATCGACAGCTACTTTGCCGATCCCGCCAGCTACACCATCGACGAGGCTGCCTGGCAGAGCCTCTACGATAACCGGGCCCGCGACTTTACCACCTGCTACGCTTTCGGCAATCCCGGCAGCGGCGCGATCGGTTTCGGCGGCGAACGCGAACCGCGATTCTTCAGCCAGGCGGTCAAAGAGGCCGGCCTCAGCACTACACCGCAGGCACCGACGGTCATCATCAATGCCGGGGCGGCCAAAGGGCCCCGGCCACAGCTGGCAGTGCGGGTGGCCGACCTGGCGTCGCTGACGGCCGCCTGCCAAAACGGCGCCGATGTCGTTTACGCCGGCGGCGAAGCTTATAAACCGTCCACTCCTTGGACGCAGGCCGAAATCGCCGAAGCCGCCGACCTGGCCGGAAAGTACAAAGCCGTCGTCGTCGTAACCACGCCGCGGATCACCGGCCGGCGGGAATGCGGCGAACTGGAACAGCTCTTCCCCCTTCTTGCCGGCCTCAAAGCCGCCGGCGTGATGGTAAGCAACCTCGGCAGCCTGCGGCTGGCCCGCCGACTTTCCGGCCTGCCCGTCCAGGCCGACTTTTCCTTCAGCCTCATGAACTCAGCAGCTGCCAGCTGGCTAAAAAGCCAGGGGGTGGTCAAGGCAACCGCCTCGCTGGAAGCGCCGGCGGCGGCGGTAACGGCCGTTGCCAACGCCGGTATTTTGCCGCTCGAGGTCGTCGTTCACGGCTCGCTCGAAGCCATGGTGATGGACTATTGTCTGCCGAAAGCCCTGGCCGGCGATGATTCGCCAGCCGGCCTCTGCCGGGACACCTGCGCCGTCGGCCAGTTTGCCCTGATGGACAGCGCCGGCCAGCGGCACGACCTGATGATCGACCAATACTGCCGCAGCCATATCCTTTTTGCCAACGACCTTTGCCTGCTGGCCAACCTGGCGCCGCTTTACGCCGGTGGCATCAGTAATCTCCGCATCGAAGGCCAGCACTACCGGCCCGAACTGGTTGGCCAACTGACCGCCGCCTACCGACGGCAGTTCGACCGGCTGGCCGCCCGGCCCGACCGGGAGCCTGAGACGCCGGCGCTGGACGCTATTATTGCAAATTCGCCGCGGCCGCTGGGGGTCGGCGTATTTCGCCACCGCCTGGCCCGCTAGCGGCGAAAGAGGTGACATACATGTACATCGGTCCGCAGGAAATACTCCGCAAAAAAGCCCAGTACCTCATTCCCTGCGTCTATCACTTTTACAACCAGCCGATGCAGCTAGTCCGCGGGGAAATGCAGTACCTGTACGACCATACTGGCAAACGCTACCTCGACTGCTTTGCCGGCGTGTCGGTGGTCAACTGCGGCCATTGCCATCCAATGATTACCAAAGCGGTCTGCGAGCAGGTCACCACCCTCCAGCATACCTGCACCATCTACCTGACCGAGCCGCTGGTCAACCTGGCCGAGCGGCTTGCCCGGATCACCCCCGGCCGCCTGCAGCAGTCCTTTTTCTGCGCCAGCGGCAGCGAGGCCAACGAAGGGGCGGCCCTGCTGGCCTCTCTTCACACTGGCGCCGGCGAATTCCTCAGCCTGCGCCAGAGCCTTCACGGCCGCACCAAGCTGGGGATGAGCCTCACCGGCCTCGGCATGTGGCGCACCGACGACCGGCCGGTGGGCGGGGTCAGCCTGGTGACCAACCCCTACTGCTACCGCTGCCCTCTGGGGAAAAGCCATCCTGACTGCGATTTGGCCTGCGCCGACGAAATCGAGACCGTCATCCGCACCGCGACCTCCGGGCGGGTGGCGGCGCTGTTCGCCGAACCCATCCAGGGCAACGGCGGCATTATAACCCCGCCGGCCGGCTACTTCCGCCGGGTGCGGGAAATCCTCGACCGCTACGGCATCCTGCTCATTTTCGACGAAGTCCAGACAGGCTTCGGCCGCAGCGGCAAAATGTTCGCCTGCGAGCATTACGGCGTCGAGCCTGACATCATGACAATGGCCAAAGGACTGGCCAACGGTACGCCAGTCGGCGCCTTCATCACCAGGCCGGAGATTGCCGCCAGTTACACCCGTCCCGGCGCCTCCACCCTTGGCGGCAATCCGGTCACCGCGGTGGCCGCGCTGGCCACCTTGGACGTCCTGGACCGTGAAAACCTGCCGGCCAGGGCGGCCAGTCTGGGAGCCCGGCTTGCCGGTGGCCTGCACCGGCTGCAGCAGCGTTACCCGCTCATCGGTGACGTCCGCGGCCACGGTCTGATGCTCGGTGCTGAGCTCGTCCAGCCAGGCAAGGTCCCGGCGGTGGCCGAAACCGACCTGGTGCTGGAGAAAATGAAAGACCGCGGTTTCCTTGTCGGCAAAAACGGCCTCCACCGCAATGTCCTGGCTTTTCAGCCGCCGCTCGTTATCACCGAGGCCGACATCGACGCCCTGCTGGACAATCTCGACGCCGTCCTGAACCAGATTCAGGGCTGATAACTGCAAGCGGGAGAGGATCATGGAAAATAAGACAGCGGTCATAACCGCCTACGCCCCCGGGACAAGCTGGCTTCTGGGCAAACTGCGGGCCTACGCCGACAACGTTGCCCTGTCCCACTCGATATTCGCCCTGCCCTTCGCCGCCATCGCCTTCATCCTGGCCGCCGACGGCCAGCCTTCGGCCAACGCCGTATTCTGGATCATCGCCGCCATGGTGTCGGCCCGTTCGGCCGCCCTGGCCCTCAATAACCTCATCGACCTCAAATATGACAGGCAGCACCCCCGCTTCCGCCAGCGGCCGATGGTCACCGGCGCGATCGGCACCCGGGAAGCCGCCGCCTTCATCGCTGTCTGCGTGACCGTCTTCCTCTGGAGCACCAGTCACCTGCAGCCTGTTTGCCTGTGGCTGGCACCCTTCGTGCTGCTGCTGTTCGTCGTTTATCCATACCTGAAACGGGTTACCTGGGCCTGCCACCTCTTTCTGGGCATTACCGTCGGCCTCGCGCCGCTCGCCACCTGGGTTGCCCTCAGGGGCGACCTGGCCGTGCCGCCGCTCGCCCTGGCGGTAGCAGTTAGCGCCTGGATAGCCGGTTTTGACGTAGTGTACGGCTGCCTGGACGTTGCCTTCGACCGTCAAGCCGGCCTGCACTCCATTCCCCAGGCTTTTGGCGTCAAGCGGGCCCTGGCCGTTGCCCGCCTGCTTCACCTGGCCAGCGTCGCCTGTTTTGTGGCCTTCGGTCTGCTGGCCGATCTGGGGCCGCTCTATTACGGCGGCACCGTCGCCGCCGCCGGTGTGCTCTGCTACCAGCACAGCATTGTCCGGCCGGGCGACCTCAGTCAGATAAGCCAGCGCTATTTCATGCGCAACGGCCTGGTGGGGCTTTCTCTCTGCCTGTTTACCCTGCTGAGCATAACTTTCTGAGGCTTGCGTATTACCTGTTTCTACCTCCGAAAACCACTAAGGCTCCCGCCCGCGTATGGGCCGGGAGCCTTAGTGCTAGCTCTTTGGACTTTCGAAAAAAACATGCAATAGCTATTTTCCCTGGAAGGTTTAGGCAACAAAGTCGAGAATTGTTTGAAGAAAGCTTACGGTTTATGGGAGATGCTGTCGATGAACACCGATCTGGCCAGACTAATTGGCGATGAAAGCGAGTTCGCGGTCGAGCACCGGATTCTCAACATTATCTTGCTGTTCGGCGCAGCCATCTCTCTCTGCAGCGGCCTCTTCAACTACATCCTCGAATTGGGGGCGCCGATCATCGCCGTTAGCCTGGCCAGCGCCGCCGTAGTCATTGCCTGCTACTACCTGTCGCGGGTCAGAAGACTGTATTCCTTGCCGGTCATCCTGGTGATAGTTTTCGCCGGCTTCGTGGTCACCCCGCTCATGTGGATCACCAACGGCGGTTCGGTCGGCGGTACAAGCTTCTATATCTTTATTTTCGGCTCGATTACCGCCGTTCTCCTTAAAGGCCTCCGTAAAGCCGCCCTCATCGTCGGCTTGGGAATAATGGCCGTGGTCCTCATGGCCCTGGAATACACCGGCGCCGTGCCGATAACCGGCTATACCGGCGATATTGACCGTTACGCCGACGTCGCTTTCAGTCTCCTCTTGACAATGATCGCCAACATCACCCTGTTTGTCGTCATCCTGAATTGTTTCAAAAAGGAAGAAGAACGGGCCAGGAGCTACCTGAGCCGGATAGAAAAGCAGCAAATGGCCATCGAAATGGCCCGCCTGGACCGGCTAAACCTTGTCGGTGAGATGGCGGCAAGCATCGGCCACGAGGTGCGCAACCCTTTGACGACCGTGCGGGGCTTCCTGCAATACTTCCAGGGAAAAAACGAATTTTTGTCCCACCGCAGCCAGTTTTCCCTGATGATCGAAGAACTCGACCGGGCCAACTCGATTATCACCGAGTTCCTGTCACTGGCTAAAAACAAAAGAATCGACCTCGAACTGGTCGACCTCAACACCATCATTCTCGGTATTTATCCGCTCATTCAGGCCAGCGCCCTCCAGGAAGGCAAGCAAGTGCAACTAGACCTCGACTATCCGGCAACCATTAGAGCCGACAGCAACGAAATCAGGCAATGCCTCCTTAATCTCACCCGCAACGGGATGGAAGCCGCCGGCAAAGGCGGCATCGTTATCGTCGCTACCCGGGTGGAAGCCGACCAAGTTCTCCTTTCCATCAGCGACACCGGCCGGGGCATACCGGCGGAAATCGTCGACAAACTCGGCACCCCGTTCCTGACGACCAAAGAAAACGGCGTCGGCCTGGGACTGGCCGTCTGCTACAAAATCATCGAGCGGCACGCGGCGACGGTCGAAGTGACCACCGGTCCTGCCGGCACCACCTTCGTGATCAGATTCTCCTTAGCCGATCAGCCGGAGAAACCTGAAGCAGCCGCGGAATAGCCGGCTACCAGCCCCCAATAAAGAACTCTTATGGCGGTGGAGTAGAGGATCCGCTCCAGCAGCCTATTTGCCGATAGCCGGGTATTCTTTCGCCAGCTTGGCGGCTATCGGCCGGTCGGCCGGGGCGAAGTCGTACTGGACAAGCTCGGCCGCCGATACCCAGCGGTACTCCTCATGCTCGGTAGGGCAAATAGCCCCGCCCAGCCAGCGGCAAAAATAGGCCAGCACCAGGATGGCCCCGCCTTCGAAGGTATGGAGACTTTCGGTAAAGAAGGCGCCAACCTCGACTTCGATGGCAAACTCCTCGGCCATTTCCCTGGAAAGGCATTCCTCGGGGCTTTCGCCGGGTTCGATTTTACCGCCGGGAAATTCCCAGCGGTGAGCGAACCGGCCGCTTGGCCCCCGCTTGGCGATGAAAATCAGGTCGTTGTGGACAAGAAGGGCTGCCGTTACTTTTACTATGACCATTACCTCCGTTCATTGACACGCTGGCGTTGTCATTTATTTTCTTGCCGGGTCGGTCAAATCCTTTTTTGCCGGCTTTTGGCAGAACACTTTATTGACAAATAAGAGGGAATTTGTCGGCTGTTGTATAAGTTAATATTACTTTGCAGCGACTTGTTAGCTGATTTATTCATGGGGAGGTGCCGGCGTGCGCTGGGTCACCAAAAAGTTTCTCCTGTTCGAGGCACGGCCGGGGATGATCCTGGCGCGACCGGTTTTGTCCCAGACCGACAACGTGCTCATAAGTGACAACACCGTCCTCAGCGAACAGCTCTTAAATCTCCTCGCCACCTGGGGCGTCCAGGATGTTACCGTCAAGGAGCCCCGGCTGGCGACCGAAGACAACCCCTTCAGCCTGGTCTCCGAAGCCCAGATATTCAGCGATAACCATGCCGTCATCGTCCAGGACCTGCGGGAAGCCTTCGAACATACCCGCTACTTTAAGGAAGTTCCCCTGGCCAGAATGAACGAACTCGCCGATCAGGCGACCGAGACGCTTATCACCTCTAGCGGCGTCATCAGTCACCTGTCCAGTATCCGGACAACCGACGACTATACTTTCCGCCACTCGGTCAACGTCGGCATAATCGCCGGCATCATCGGCAAATGGCTCGACATCAGGGGCCGGGAGCTGCGAAACCTGGTGCTGGCCGGCCTGCTGCACGATATCGGCAAAACCCAGATACCGCTTGAGATTCTAAACAAACCCGGGCCGCTAACGGCCGACGAAATGGCGATCATGCAGGACCACCCCTCACTCGGGTTCGAGCTCATCAAAGGGGCGGCCACCAAGCTGCCGGACTCGGTCATCCTTGGCGTCTGGCAGCATCACGAGCGGATGGACGGCCAGGGTTACCCTTTCGCCCTGTCCGGGGATGAAGTAAGCCGCTATGCCCGGATAATCGCCGTCGCCGACATCTACGACGCCATGACCTCGGACCGCGTGTACCGCAAAGCCGTCACCCCCTTCAGCGTTGTTGCCGACGTATTTAGAGAGATGTTTTCGGCCCTCGACCCGGCGGTTACCGTACCCTTCCTCACCCGGGTCAAGGACTCACTCATCGGTTACGTTGTCCGCCTGTCTGACGGTACCCAGGCACGGGTTATCTACCTCGACCGGGACCGGCCGGCCCAGCCGGTGGTCAGGCTGGCCGACGGCCGCTATCTCGACCTGGAAAAAAACAAAGACCTCAGCATCACCGAGGTCGTTGCCTCCGGCTGACCTTGCCAACCAAAAACTCCCGCCTCAAAGGCGGGAGTTCAGGCTGTCGATAAAGGCCCATCTGCGGCGTTGTGCTCCCCCCGACCGCTATGCCATCCGTGGCGCGGTCGGGACTAGGCCCGTCCTGGGCCGTCGTCAAAGCGCTTGCTTGCGTACGTTCCGCA
>JAEZLU010000282.1 GCA_023415075.1 Bacillota bacterium | reverse complement strand
ATGCCCCATGACCTGACTAGGGTGCTCTATCAGGAAGACTGCCAGGTGGTGATGGACGTCGGCGGCGGCGAATCGGCCATCGTGCTCGGCCAGCTCAACCGCAAGTTTGCCGAAAATCCCTACCAGGCTCTGCTTGTCGTCAATACCCGCCGGCCGTTCACCAGCACGGCGCCGGCCATCGTCGACGCCTGCTGGAGGATCAGTGGCGTCTCCCGCCTAAAAGTCACCGGCCTTGTCAGCAACACCAACCTGGCTGCCGAAACGACGCCACAGCTTATCCTCGATGGCCTGGCGATAACCGAGGCGGCGGCGGCCGAACTCGGTTTGCCAGTGAACTGGGTGGTGGTGCCTCACTGGTTGGCCGGCCAAGTATCGGTGCCCTATCCGGTCTTCGTTCTGAAACCCTACACCCAGTACCCTTGGATGGAATAACGAAAACCTAGTGCAAGCTGAGCCGTAGATGCTCGGCTAGGGCCGTCTGGCCGGCGGCCAGACGGCGCAACCAGGGACGGAAGTCCTTGGCCTTGCCGAAAAAGTACAAACCTTTATTGGTGATTATGACCTGCATGCTTGTCCGCCTCCCCTGAGGTAATATATGGGCGGGGCAGCGAAAATATACCGGGAGGTACTTTAATGTCTACACTGCATGAAGAACTTATCGAAAAAAAGACGGTATTCACCGGCAAAGTGCTCAAAATGAGGTTTGACCGGGTCCGCCTGCCAAACGGCCACGAGGCCACCCGCGAAGTGGTCGAGCATCCGGGCGCGGTCGCCATCGTACCGGTGACCGCCGAAGGCAAGGTTGTGTTGGTCCGCCAGTATCGCTACCCTGTGCAGGAAGTGCTACTGGAGATTCCCGCCGGCAAGCTCGACAAAGGAGAACAGCCGGAAGTTTGCGCCCACCGCGAACTTGAGGAAGAAACCGGTTTCAAGACCGGCAGGCTCGAGCACCTGGCCACCTTCTACACCGGCCCCGGCTTCACCGACGAAATAATGTACCTCTACCTGGCGCGGGACCTCACCGCCACCGCCCAGCGGCTCGACGAGGACGAATTTTTGGCTGTCGGCCACTACACGCCGGCTGAAATCAAAGAAATGCTGGCCGCGAAAAAAATCAACGACGGCAAAACGCTGATCGGCCTGATGATGGCAGGCTTCTGACATGAACGAATACTTTGCCGATTTTCATATCCATGTCGGCATAAGCGAAGACGGCCGCTGGGTCAAAATTCCCACCTCCGACCGTCTCAGCCTGCGTAATATCCTGGCCGAGGCCGCCGACCGCAAGGGACTGTCGATCGTCGGCATCGTCGATGCTCTGCCGCCTTTAGTCCGCCGAGACTTTCACCGCCTAACGGACGAGGGTTTGCTGACCGCCGACAATCAGGGCGGTTACCGTTACCAGGGCAAACTCACCCTACTACTGGGGGCCGAAATCGAGACCAGCGAGCCGGACGGCGGCACCGCCCATACCCTGATCTTCCTGCCGGATATAAAAACAATGGAGGCCTTCGCCGACCGGATGGCCAACCATATCAAAAACATCCATCTAAGCTCGCAGAACGCTCATATGCCACTGGCAGAACTAGTGCGCAAGGCAGCTGCCTTTGAAGCCGTTATCGTGCCGGCCCACGTTTTTACCCCCCACAAGAGCCTGTATGGCAACTGCAGCGATCGCATGGCCCGCTTACTTGAGCCGCGGGCTATGGCCGGCGTGGCTGCCGTCGAGCTCGGCCTGAGCGCCGACAGCGACATGGCTGACCGCATCGGCGAACTGGCCGAGTACACTTTTATCACCAACTCCGACGCCCACTCGCTTGACAAGATCGCCCGCGAATACAACGTCCTCACCCTGGCGGCGCCGACTCTCGCCGAGTGCGCCCAGGCCTTCGCCCGCCGGGGCGGTCGGCGGGTCGCCGCTAACTACGGCCTTGACCCGCGTCTCGGCAAATACCACCGGACCTTTTGCGAGGCCTGCCAGTCGATCGACCCGACTGGCACGACCTTCACCGATTGCTGCCCTAGCTGCGGTAGCCGCAAGATCGTCAAAGGCGTCTTCGACCGGATCGCGGCCATCGCCGACTACCCTGAGCCGCTTCACCCGGCCCACCGGCCGCCGTACCACCACCAGGTGCCGCTCAGCTTCATCCCCGGCATCGGCCGCAAAACCCTGGAAAAACTGCTGGCCGCCTTCGGCAACGAGATGAACGTCGTCCACCGGGCCAGTAAAGCCGACCTGACACAAGTCGTTGGCGCCAAAGTGGCTGAGACCATAGCCCAAGCGCGGGCCGGCGAAGCTGCCATCGCCGCCGGCGGCGGCGGCGTGTACGGCAGGTTGGCAAAAAAATAGTTGGACAAAAAGCGTATATAAGGTCTTTCTCCGGCATACTTTTAATCAGGTGCAAGCAGGGGGAAAGGCACATGTTGGGTCACTTTCGCCAGAATATGATCGAGTATATAAAGGCCAACATCGTGGCCTATTTTTTCATGACCCTCATCTTCGTCATCGGCGTGGTCGTCGGCGCTCTGGCGGTCAAAACGTTGCCCGATGACCAGAAACTCGAGCTCATCGGTTATCTGAAGATATTTTTCCAGGGCCTGGCCCAGGGCCCGGGCAACATCGACACGCCGGCCCTCCTCAGCACGGTCATGTTGGGGGCGGCCAAAACGATCGGCCTTATGTGGCTTTTGGGGTTCACGGTTGTCGGCATTCCCTTCGTGCTGTTCATAGTATTCACCCGCGGCTTTGTCATCGGTTTTACCGTCGGCTTCCTGATCAATGAATACATAATGACCGGCCTGGCCTTCGCCCTGGCTTCGGTCCTGCCGCACAACTTCTTCGCCGTGCCGGCGGTCCTGGCCACCGGTGTGGCCGCAACGTCCTTTTCGTTGATGCTCGTACGCCGTCGCCAGCGGGCCCAGGTCAACCTTTTCACCGCCTCGCTCGGCTACACCATTCTCTGCGGGCTGATGCTCGCAGTGATGCTGGTAGCGGCTCTGATCGAGGTCTATATCTCACCGGTCTTCATGAAACTGGTGGCCGGCCTGCTCCTAAAGCAACCCTGATAAAAGAGGCCGGTACACGTGTGCCGGTCTTTTTGCTTTACATTTGTGTGCATAATTGCTACCAGGGGTGAATAGGTATGATATTAAGTTAAGCCCGCGAAGGGGGTGGAAGGGGATGATAATGGGCATTTCCCGGCGGCGGCTCGGCCGTTGGCTGAAACTATCCCTGAAAATTATCCTCCTGGCCGCCATCGTATTCTATCTGCTGCCCGAACTTTTCGGCCTGTATCGGCATTATGAGCAGCCCCGACCCAAGATTCGCGAAGAACAATATTGGGAAAAACCGCTAAGGGTAATTTCCATAAATATGAATACTAATTTAGTTTACGAAAAAAATTTAAAAAAAATAGTTATTTTGACAGGAAAAGAAAGGAAAAATGACTTTTGATGTTGAATAATAGCACCCACTACTAGAATTGTGCGTCCTAACCGGAAATTTTGCCAAGAGAAAAAGGGTGGTTTGAATGGAAGGTTACGTAAACGAGTTTATTCAATATCTGGCGGTCGAGCGCGGCTTGGCCCAAAACACGCTGGAGTCCTACGGGCGGGATCTGCGGCAGTATCAAACCTATTTGCAGAACGGGCACATGGATTTCATCAAAGACTCGAATCGTAGCACCATTCTTGCCTACCTCAACAACTTACAGATCAAGGGGCGGGCTGTTTCGACAATTTCCCGCAACCTTGCGGCCATCAAATCCTTCTACCAGTACCTGGTCCGCGAGCGTTACCTGGAAAAGGACCCGGCCGCCCATCTCGAGTCGCCCAAGCTCGAGAAAAAGCTACCGAAGATTCTCACCATCTCCGAGGTCGAAGAACTCCTGAAACAGCCCAACACCTTTTTGCCGACCGGCCTCCGGGACAAAGCGATGCTCGAGCTTTTATACGCCACCGGCATCCGTGTGTCCGAGCTTATCTCGCTCAATATCTCCGATATAAACCTCGACATGGGCTATATAAAATGTTACGGCAAAGGGGCCAAGGAGCGAATCGTTCCCCTGGGCTCGATTGCCGCCAGATGTGTCCAGGATTACATCGGCAAAGGCCGGCCCAAACTTGTCCGTACATATGAAGAAGCGGCCCTGTTCGTCAACCATCACGGCAACCGCCTGACCCGCCAGGGCTTCTGGAAAATAATCAAAAAATACGCCCAGGAGGCCAGCATCAACAAGGAGATCACCCCGCACACCCTGCGGCACTCCTTTGCCACCCACCTGCTGGAGAACGGCGCCGACCTGCGTTCGGTCCAGGAGATGCTCGGCCACGCCGATATCTCGACGACCCAGATTTACACCCATGTTACCAAGAACCGTCTGAAAGAAGTGTATGACAAGGCCCATCCCCGCGCATGATAAACCCGGGAGAGGGCAGGGGAGCGATAAATTGTTTAAACGCGTCATCATCATCGTAATGGACAGCGTTGGCACCGGTGCCTTGCCGGACGCCGCTGAATATGGCGATCTCGGGGCTAATACCCTGGGGAACATAGCCCGCTCGCAAGGCGGGCTTTTTTTACCTACCCTGGCCGACCTCGGCCTCGGCCGCATCCTGCCGCTGGTGGGAGTCGACGCGGCGATGGCGCCGTTGGCCAGCTATGGTAAAATGGCCGAAATATCCCACAGCAAGGACACCACCAGCGGCCACTGGGAAATAGCCGGCTGCCCGCTGTTTGCCTCCTTCCCGGTATACCCTCACGGCTTTCCGGCCGAAGTTATCGACAAAATTGCCAGCCTCACCGGCCGGGCGGTCATCGGCAACAAGCCAGCCTCCGGCACCGAGATAATCGCCGAACTGGGCGAGGAGCACCTGCGTACAGGAGCCCTCATCGTTTACACCTCGGCCGACAGCGTCCTGCAGATTGCCGCCCATGAGGCTGTCGTGCCCCTCGAGGAGCTAAACGCCATCGCCCGCCAGGTACGCGAGCAAGTCTGCATCGGCCCCCACGCTGTAGGCCGGGTGATCACCCGCCCGTTTATCGGCGAGCCCGGGCGGTTCGTACGCACTTCCAACCGCCACGATTTCAGCTTCGAGCCACCAGCGCCGACCATGCTCGATTCCCTTAAGGTCGCCGGCCGGCAGGTAATCGGCGTCGGCAAAATCGGCGATATTTTCGCCGGCCGCGGGCTGACGGCTTCTTATCCGAGCAAATCGAACGATCACGGTCTGCAGATAACGGCTGGCCTATTGCGCGAAAGCGCGCCGGGACTGATTTTCGTAAACCTGGTCGAATTCGACAGCGTTTATGGGCATCGAAATGATAGCAAAGGATATGCGCAGGCGCTCCAAAGACTTGACGGTCAACTGGCCCTTATGCTGCCGCTAATCGGCCGTGATGATCTTTTAATTCTGACGGCCGACCACGGCTGCGACCCGACCAGGCCAGGCACTGACCACACCCGGGAATATGTGCCGCTTCTGGCCTATGCCGGCGGCCGGCCAGGCCGCGACCTGGGCGTGCGGGCCACCTATGCCGACGCGGCGGCGACCGTGCTGGAAAACTTCGCCCTGCCACCGCTCGCCCATGGCCGGAGTTTCCTGAGCGAGATTGCGGGGTGACGACATGAGGGTAGTTGACCTAATACTGAAAAAACGCGACGGCCTCGACCTGACAACCGCCGAGATCGACGAGCTTATTCAAGCTTACACCGCCGATAAGATTGCCGACTACCAGATGGCCGCCTGGCTGATGGCCGTCTACTTTCGGGGGATGACCGACGACGAAACGGCCGCGCTGACGATGGCTATGGCCAAATCGGGGGCTATGGTCGATCTCAGTAATGTTCCCGGCGTCAAGGTTGATAAGCACAGTACCGGCGGCGTCGCCGACACTACCACCCTCGTGCTGGCGCCCCTTGTAGCGGCGGCCGGCGTGCCGGTGGGCAAGATGTCGGGGCGCGGCCTGGGTTTCACCGGCGGCACCATTGATAAACTCGAGGCCATCCCCGGCTTCCGTACCGCCCTGACCGGCGACGAATTCTTGGCCAACCTCTGCCGGGTGGGCGTGGCGATTACCGGCCAGACCCCGAATATCGCTCCGGCTGACGGCAAGATATACGCCCTGCGCGACGTCACCGGCACCATCGAGAGCATCCCGCTCATCGCCTCCTCGATCATGAGCAAAAAAATCGCCGCCGGTGCCGACAAAATCCTGCTTGACGTCAAGACAGGCAGCGGCGCCTTCATGAAGACAGCCGATGACGCCGTCAAGCTGGCTGTCGCCATGGTGCGGATCGGCGAACTGGTCGGCCGTGAAACCATGGCCGTTATTTCCAGCATGGAAGAGCCGCTCGGCTTGGCGGTCGGCAACAGCGTAGAAGTCGCTGAGGCCATCGATATATTATCCGGAGTGGGCGGCGCGCCCGAGCTGCGCGAAGTCTGCCTGACCCTGGGGGCCCATATGTTGGTGCTGGCCGGCAAGGCCGCTGATTTTGCCGCCGGCTACGACCAACTGGCCAAGCTGCTGGCCAGCAAAGCGGCTCTGGCCAAGTTCCGGGAACTTATCGCCGCCCAGGGCGGCGACCCGGAAATCGTCGGCAAGCGGGAACTCCTGCCGCTGGCCGCTCACCAGGCGACGGTCGTCAGTAAGCGGGCCGGTTACGTCAAGGCCATCGACACCGCCCGCATCGGCTACAGCGCCATGCTGCTCGGCGCCGGCCGCGAATACAAAGGCCAGGCCATCGATCTCGGCGCCGCCCTGTTCATGGAATACCGCATCGGCGACCGGGTGGAAGTCGGCGAAGGACTGATCACCCTGTACGCCAGCGATCAGGAGAAACTGGCCCGCGGCCTCGAAGCGGCCCAGGCGGCCATCACCATCGGCGAGACGCCTGCCGCCAAGCCACCGCTGATACTCGGGACCGTGAGCAGACACGGCGTTAACTTGTATTAGCCAAAAACCATGAATATTGATTTACCAAAGGTTGTCAGCCAGGCCGGCGACAACCTTTTTGTGTTGCATTTCCAAGTGTAAGCCAGCTATAGACTGGACAACCTAAAACAAAAGCGAAAGGGGGTTTTTTGATGAGGCGCCAGCGCAATCAGGCATTATTGGCCCTCGTGCTCACCGTTTTGCTGGTGGTTGGCGGTATGAGTCAGGGCGGGGCCGCTCCCGCCGCCCGGTCGCCGGCCGGCAGCGGCCTGGAGACGACGGCCGCATCGGCCGTCCTGATGGACGGCAACGGTAACGTACTGTACGAGAAGGACCCCCACACGCCTTTGCCGCCGGCCAGCGTGACAAAGGTGATGACAATGCTGCTCGCGGTCGAGGCGGTCGAACAAGGCCGCGTCAAACTTACCGATCGGATTTCTACCAGTGAAAACGCCTGGCACCAAGGCGGCTCGCAGATATGGCTGGAGCCAGGCGAAGTCATGACAGCGCGGGAAATTATGACCGCAGTGGCGGTAGTCAGCGCCAATGACGCGGCAGTGGCCGTCATGGAGCATATTTACGGCAGCGAGACAGCCGCCGTCGATGCAATGAACAAGCGGGCCGAGGAGTTGGGCCTGAAAAACACCCACTTCACCAATGTTAACGGCCTGCCGGCCGCCAACCATACCATGAGCGCCTACGATACCGCCCTTATAGCCCGCGAAGCCCTGAAACACCCGCTGTACATTGAACTTTGCGGCATCAAGGAGCATTGGCTGCGGGACGGCAAAAACTGGCTGGTCAATACCAACAAACTGCTATGGTGGTATAAAGGGGCCGACGGCCTCAAGACCGGCTGGACCGAGGAAGCAAAATACTGCTTTGTCGGCACAGCCAAGCGCGATAACCTGCGGCTAATCGCCGTCGTATTCGCTACCCCCGAACCGCGGTCCCACCTCAGGGAAAGCATGAAATTACTCGACTGGGGCTTTGCCAACTATGCCGCCGTGCCGATTATCGACAAGGGCTCGGTGGCTGAGCGGCTCAAGGTGAGCAAGGGAATGGCCAAAGAAGTCGAGCTGGTGGCGGCAGACGAACTTAACCTCATCATACCGAAAGGGCAGACCAAAAACATCCAGAAAAAAGTAGTGACAGTCGGCGCCGTCAAGGCGCCGGTGGCCCAGGGGCAAAAATGCGGCGAACTTGTCGCCCTGCGGGACGGCAAAGAGCTTGGCAAAGTCGACCTGGTGGCCGCCGGGCCGGTGCCCAAGGCAGGATTTCTCCAAATGATGCATGATATGTTCGGCAGCCTGTTTTCCCTGAACCGATAAAGTGCGGGCCTTCGCCCGCAATTTTTTTTGCCTGTCTTTGCAGGAAAAAAATTCCAATTATCGAAATCAAACTACAATAGCGCAGTCCGGGAGGTAATAATTTGAATATAAGCACGCAGGTAAAACAAGGAATTTTGCTGGTGAGGGTGGAAGGAGAACTTGACATGCTGGGGGCCGACGAATTTAGGCGCCGGGTGGACGAGGCGCTGGCGGTCAGCCAGGCCAGGCACCTCCTGCTCAACCTGAAAGGCGTGACATTTGTTGACAGCTCAGGCCTGGGAGTCATCCTTGGCCGTTACAAGAAGGTTACCGCCCAGGGCGGCCAACTGCTGGCAGCCAACGTTCGCCCCCAGGTTGTCCGGATATTCGAAATGGCCGGTCTGCTAAAGGTCATCAAACTGTTCGGCAGCGAGGCCGACGCGCTAGCGAATCTGTGAGGAGGACGGCAATGACAAGCAAAAACTGCCTGAAGATGATCTTTCCCAGCACCAGCGAGAACGTAGGCATCGCCAGGGTTGCCGCCGCCGCCTTCGCCGCCCAGGTGGACCTTACGCTCAACGATCTCGAAGAAATAAAGGTAGCCGTTTCGGAGGCCATTTCCAACGCCATCATCCACGGTTATGCCGACAAGCTCGGTGACATCGAATTTACCCTCGCCTTGTTCGACGACCGGCTGGAGTTCGTCGTCACCGATTACGGCCGCGGTATCGCCGACATCGAGCAGGCCCGCCGGCCGTCCTTCACCACCGCGCCTGAAAGGATGGGCCTCGGATTTGTCTTTATGGAGTCGTTCATGGACGAACTGACGGTCGAGTCGGCTATCGATAAGGGCACAACCGTCCGCATGGTGAAAAAGATCGATACCAATCCGGCTCATTAGGTGGCCGCCATGTTAGGCGACAACGACATAAAGGAGCTGCTCGCGAAAGCCCAGGCCGGCGACGCTGCCGCCAGGGACAAGCTGCTTCAGGGCAACCTCAACCTTGTGCGCAGCATTGTCCACCGTTTCAACGGCCGCGGCTACGAATGGGACGACCTCTTCCAGATCGGCTGCATCGGCCTTATGAAAGCCATTGACCGGTTTGATACCGCCTACAGCGTAAAGTTTTCCACCTATGCGGTGCCGATGATAATTGGCGAGATCCGCCGCTACATCCGCGACGACAACCCGGTAAAAGTGAGCCGACCGCTCAAGGAACTCGCCTACCGGGTGCACAAAGTTCAGGAAAGTCTCCGGGGCACGCTGGGACGGGAGCCGACAATCAGCGAGGTGGCGGCCGAACTCGCTGTGTCGTCGCAGGACATCGCCCTGGCCCTCGAGGCTATCCAGCCGCCGGCCTCCCTTTACGAACAATCCTTCTTCGGCGACGGCGATCCCATCCATCTCCTCGACCAACTGAAGCGCGACGACGGCCAGGACAGTGCCTATTTTGACAACCTGGCCCTGCGTGAAGTGTTGTCCCGCCTGCCTGTCCGCGAACGGCAGGTGGTGGAAATGCGGTTTTTCGGCGATAAGACCCAGGCCGAAATTGCCAAGCTGATCGGCCTGTCCCAGGTTCAGGTATCACGGATTGAAAAACAGGCCCTCCGACTGCTCAGAGAATATCTCCAGACCTCGTGAGGATGTAAAGAGGTCTTTTTTTTTTGCCGACGGGCATAATAACGCCAGAGGTGAACAACATGGTTAGCGGCAAACGATGGCTCATTTCCATGCTGGTGCTAACGCTGCTGACGGTAAGCGGCGCTGCGGTCTGGCTTTACTGCGGGCAGCTGCCGAAGAAAGAGCCGCTTAGGGCCAGGCCGGTGTTTGCCGACACACTGGACAACTCGGGACAGTCCGGGCAAAAGTGCCCCGCGCCGATCGTTGCCGACGAGCATAATAACCGGAATATTGAACATACTATGGCTGTACCACCACAATAACAAGGAGGCAGAAAAATGGGTGTCGTAAAAGTAATTGAGCTTGTCGGTACTTCCCGCCATAATTGGACCGACGCCGTGGATAACGCTGTGAACGAGGCCTCGAAAACCGTCGACGACATACTGGGGGTGGAAGTGACCAACTTCACCGCCAATATCGATGCCGGCAGGGTAGCCGAGTATAAAGCCGACGTCAAAATCGCCTTCCATGTGCACAACTAACGCCGCATCTCAAGAGTGCCCTGAGGCACTCTCTTTATTTTACGCGCATTAACTCCACAGGTGGTGGCTAAAATAAAGGCGGAGGTGAAGCCTGTGCCTGCCGACGAAGCGAAGGGAGCAAATCAGCAGTTCAACAAATGGTATGAGGCCGAGTTTAACCGGATCAAACCCAAACCGCCCCTGCTGAAAAACATGGTCTGGGCATTTGTAGTCGGTGGCCTCATTTGCACCTTGGGTCAGGTGGTGCAAAACTACTTCATGGACCTGGGGTTCGCTAAAAAAGAAGCAGCCGCCCCCACTGCGGCGGTGATGGTCTTCTTGGGAGCCTTCTTCACCGGTCTCGGGGTATATGACGAACTTGGCCGGAAGGCCGGCGCCGGCTCGATCGTGCCGATTACCGGCTTTGCCAACTCAATTGTTGCCCCGGCCATGGAATTCAAGCGCGAAGGCTACATTTTCGGCCTCGGCGCCAAAATGTTCCTCATCGCCGGGCCGGTACTCGTCTATGGTCTCGCGACCTCCGTGGTTGTCGGCTTTATCTACTGGCTGCTGCGGGGAGGGGGGGCGTAATTGACGAAAAAACAAGGAAAACAAAGCATCGTCTTTGCAGCGCCGCCGGTCGTCGCCGCCACCGCCACCGTCGTCGGCCCGCTGGAGGGCGAAGGCCTGCTGCGTGGCTATTTTGACAAGGTGATGGCCGATAACCTTGACGGGCATGACAGCTGGGAAAAATGTGAAGCCGCCATGATCGAATGGGCTGTCAGAACAGCTGTCGGCAAAACAGGTCGGAGCCTTGATGACATCGATTATCTTCTGGCAGGCGACCTCCTAAACCAGCTCATGGCCACCCATTTCGCCATGCGCAGCCTGGCCAGGCCCTTCCTTGGCCTTTACGGTGCCTGCTCGACCCTGGCGGAAAGCCTCCTTTTAGGGGCGGTCCTGCTGGATGGCGGTTTCGGCGCGTGGCTGGCGGCCGCCGTTTCCAGCCATCACGACACCGCCGAACGCCAGTACCGGTTTCCCACCGAACTGGGGGTCCAGCGGCCGCCGCTGGCCCAGTGGACTGTGACCGGCGCCGGCGCCGTCGTCCTGGCCGCCGCCGGTGGCGGGCCGCGAGTGACGGCGGCCACCGTCGGCCGGGTGATAGACGCCGGCCTGAAAGACCCCAACGCTATGGGGCCGGCGATGGCACCGGCCGCGGCCGACACCCTCTGGCGGCACATCGAGGACACCGGCCGTCAACCGGCCTACTACGACCTCATCGCAACCGGCGACCTCGGCAGCGTAGGCAAAAACCTGCTTATCGAGCTTATGGCCGCCAAGGGCGTCGATATATCCGCCAACTACGAAGACTGCGGCTGCCTGATCTACAGCGAGGAACAGGACCCGCATGCCGGCGCCAGCGGCTGCGCCAGTTCGGCTGTAGTCTTCTGCAGCAATCTCTATCCGAAGCTGGTTGCCGGAACATTGGGCAAAATCCTGCTTATCGGCACCGGCAGCCTCCACAGCACGACTTCCTATCAGCAGAAAGAATCGCTGCCGGCCATTGGCCATGCCGTCGCCGTGGAACACTAGAGGGGGGAAAAGTGTGCAAGCATATCTGATGGCCTTTCTGATCGGCGGCCTGATCTGCGTCGTCGGTCAGCTGTTAATGGACCTGACGCCGCTGACCCCGGCCCACGTGCTGGTTCTGTTCGTGGTGGCGGGGGGCATACTCAGTGGCCTCGGGCTCTATCAGCCGCTCGTAGATCTCGGTGGTGCCGGGGCTACCGTACCTCTACCCGGTTTCGGGCACGCCCTGGTTGCCGGCACGATCGAAGACATCAATAAAATCGGTTTCTGGGGCATTTTCAGCGGCGCCCTCAAGGCTTCGGCCGTAGGCATAACGGCGGCAGTCGTTTTCGGGTTACTGATGGCCGTTGTCTTTAATCCCCGAGGATAGAGGTGCAAATGCTTTCGGTGGATCTCATCGGCCTTTTGTTCACCGTCGGCCTTGTGGGGCCGCGGTATCCGCTGCACGGGCTGGCGGCGGCCCTGATTCACGATCTGGGGCGGGTACTGATAATCCTGTTTTTCCACGGCCGGATTGAGGCGATCGTGGCCGCTGGCGCTTTCGGCAGCGCCGTAACCAGCGGTCTGAAGGGCTATCCGGCTATCGCCGCCGTTTTCGGCGGCTCGCTCATAAGTTATCTGGTCAGCTGCGGGGCCGGTGGCGTGGCCTGGGAAAAAACAGTCAACCTGGTCAGCCCGGTGGCGCCGGTAAGGCAGCCGTTCGCCGTGGTAAACTTCCGGTTGGCGGTGTTGTCGGCGCTTGCCGGCCTGTGGCATTTATTTTAAAGCAGCGGGGTGTTTCGGTATGACGAGGTCAGCAGGCCGGCGAATAGGCCAGCGTGGCCGGGAACGCGGCGAAGAATACGCCGAAGAACAGGCGCCCAGAGTGAAGGAAGAATTCCGTCAACCGGGCGAAGGGGACAGCGCGATCGCCGAGATGGCCCGCGGCTTTGTCGAAGCCCAATCCAAGCTGAACACCGAGCCGGCGATGTTAGCCCTCCTCGAAAAGATAAGCCGCCAGCTCGACGAACTGCGACAGTCGCCGGCCGGCGGCCAACCCAGCAGCAGCAGTCAGTACGCCGGAAATCAAGCATCCGGTAATCAGGCCGGCAGTAATCCGCCAGGCAATAATCAAGCCGGCGGCAGCAGTCAGTCGGCCGGCCAGCAGGCCGCGCCGCCGCAGAAAGCCGCCACCCCGAGGGCCGACGACCTTGCGGCCATATTCAGCAGCCTGCTGCAAGGCTCGGGTGCAGGCCGCGGTGGCGGCCAGGCAGACTCAGGCGGTGCCAGCCCACAGCAGCAGGACAAAAATGGGCAAGGACCGGCGGCCTCGACAGCGGCCCAAATGCTGTCCCAGGCCCAGTACGAGCTGGCTAATGAACTGGAAGCCAGCCTGGAAAAACTGAAAAAGGTTATTGACGAAAGCGAGAAACTGGCCGGCAAAATAAGCAACCTGCTCGGCCAGGAAAACAGCGAAAATACATCATGAGGTGACAGGATGCCGGAAAAAATCAGGACAATTATCGTAACCGACGGTGATCGCTGTGCCCAGCACGTGGTTGAAAAAATTGCCAGCGAACTGGGCCTAAGGTGTATCTCGGCTTCGGCCGGCAACCCGACTCCCATCAGCGGTCGGGAAATCGTCCAGCTAATGAAAAAGGTGCCGCACGACCCTGTCCTGGTAATGTTCGACGATCGCGGCCGGCGGGACAAAGGCAAGGGTGAAACCGCCCTCGAATACGTCGCCACCCATCCGGACATCGAAGTTCTCGGAGCGGTCGCCGTCGCCTCCAACACCGAGGGTATCGCCGGCGTGGCCGCCGATGCCTGTGTAAACGGGACCGGCGATATTGTCGCCAACGCCGTCGACAAATATGGCCAGGAAAAAGGGCCCCGTCAAAGCCGGCCTGTTGTTAGCGGCGACACCGTCGACGTCCTCAACGAAGTCGATGTGCCTGTCGTCATCGGCGTGGGCGATATCGGCAAGATGGACAAGGCCGACGACATCAGGCGGGGGGCGCCTATCACCCG
>JAEZLU010000315.1 GCA_023415075.1 Bacillota bacterium | reverse complement strand
AAGACCCAGCTCTTGGCAATGGCCTTTGCCACCCGCTACCCCTGGCCGACCGTCATGGCCGGGGTCTTAGCCGCCACGCTTGTGAACCATCTTTTGGCCGTCCTGGCCGGCAACTACCTGACCCACGTAGTACCCCTCCAGTACATCCAGCTGGCGGCCGCCGGTTCCTTTATTATCTTCGGCCTATGGACAATCCGCGGCGACGAGCTCCACGGCGAGGATAAAAGAAGCGGCCGCAGCCCTTTCTGGACGGTAGCTGTGGCCTTTTTCTTCGCCGAGATGGGCGATAAGACCCAACTGGCCACCGTTGCCCTGGCCGCTCAGTACGGCACTCTCCTGCCGGTCTGGCTCGGCACCACCACCGGCATGCTTATCGCCGATGCCATCGGGATAATCATCGGCATAGTCATGGGCAAAAAAATCCCCGAACGAGCGGTCAAATGGTTTGCCGCCCTGGTCTTCATTGGCTTTGGCCTGTTCGGCCTTTACGAAGCCCTGCCGGCTAGACTGCTAACCGCCCCGGTCGTTGCCGGTAGCATGGCCGCTGTGGCCGTGGCCATTTACCTGGTGGCCCGCACCAACCAGACGGCCCAGCCGGAAAAATAAGCCGGCGAAAAAAATCGGCCGCTGCAGTAACCTCGGCAGCGGCCCGCGAATATCATACATCAGCCAGACTATTAAGTAGTCGCCCAACTAAATATGCTCCGTAAAGGGGAGTAGCTAACGGACCGATGTCCGTGAGTAGAATCGACATGCTGGCGCAAGCCCGGTTCTACTGGCAGCCTAACTGCTATAGCGAGACCTTTATTTCCGCTTCTGGAAATAAAGGTCTTTCTGATTTTCCCCCTGAACGCACCTAGCCTGCGGCGGGTGGCCGCCCGCCGCAGGCCAGGGACGCTAGCTGGTAAACAGGAGATACAGCAGGCCGGCATTCATCGCCAAAATCAGGCCGGCGATCAGCCAGCCGGTGATCGTGGTCAGCCGGCCGTTGCGGAACGGCCCCATTATATCGGCCCGGCTGGTGACGATCATCAGAGGAATAATCGCCGCCGGCAGGGCGAAGCTCAGAGCCACCTGGCTGTAAACCAGGGCATCCATCGGGTTGAGACCGGACATCAGGATAGCCATCCCCGGCAGCATCGTCAGCAGCCGGCGGACGCTCGCCGGGATATCGAAGCCGACAAAGCCGCCCAGGATAACTTCGCCGGCCATCGTTCCCACCGTCGCCGAGGAAAGGCCGGAAGCCAGAAGGGCCATGCCGAAAGCGCCGGCCGCCATATCCCCCAGCAGTGGTTTCAAAGTGGAATAAGCGATTTCTATGCTGTCGACGGCCAGGCCGTTGCCGTTGAAAGCGGCGGCCGAGACGACGACCATGGCTGCGTTGACGACGAAAGCCATATTCATGGCCACGAAAACGTCCAGTTTAGCCATCCGCAGATGATGCCGGCAATGCTCGACATCGTCGCACCGTCGCGGCTGCACCAGGTTGGAGTGTAGGTAAATCACGTGCGGCATGACCGTGGCCCCCAGCATGCCGACAGCCACCAGGACGCTGTCGGCGGTAAGCCGCGGCACTGCCAGGTGATAGCCCACCTGGCCCCAGTCGGGGCTGGCGATGAAGAGTTCGCCGACATAGGCGATGCTTATCACTGCCACCATCGCTGTTATGATCCGCTCGACCACCTGCTGCCCGTATTTTTGCAGGTGACAGATTCCGTAAGTTACCAGTCCGGTCAGGAGTGCCGCCCAGACCAGCGGCACCTTGAGCAGCAGATAAAAACCCAACACGCCTCCGAGAAACTCGGCCAGGTCGGTAGCCATGGCCGCCGCCGTGGCTATCGACCACAGGCCCCAGTTCACCGGCCGCGGGAACAGCCGGCCGCATTGGTCGGCCAGATTGACGCCGGTGGCGATCCCGAGTTTTGCCGACAATATCTGGATGAAGATCGCCATGATATTGCTCCACAGCACCACCCATACCAGATCGTAGGCGAAATGGGAACCGCCGGTAATGTTCGTGCCGAAGTTGCCGGGGTCCATGTACGCTACGCTGACGATAAACGCCGGGCCGAGAAATCCCAGCAGGCCCTTGGTCTTTGCCTTGACCCCTTCGCCAACCACCGGCACCAGGGTTATTGGCAAACTTTGTGCCAATTCATTTTCTTTCAATAACACCAACTCCCTAGGACTTTTTCAATCACCCCTTATTATGCAATAAGCTAGCGGGCTACCGCTAAGGTAGCTATTGTAGATTATGAAGCACGGCGGCGTTTGGTGCCGCAGGGTCGGGCGATTACCGGCAGCTTGCATTAACTTATGTCAGGTTGCCAGAAAGGGCGAGCTGCGGTACACTGAGGGTATAGACATAGCTGGAGGTATCGGATTTTGCCGAAAAAATGGCCCCTTTTTGCCGCCCTTGCCGTACTGGTTCTGTCCCTTTGCCTGACCCAGGCCCCGGCTCTGGCCGCCACCTTTATTGTCAACGGTTACCCCGCGGACGAGCCCCGCTATCCGGGCGACGACCTCAAAAAAATCGAGGCCGTCGACGGCGCCGTGAGTCGCTACACCGACTACGCCAACGGCTTCAGCCTGGCCTACCCGGCCCACATGGCCGTCGACTGGTCGCTGTCGGCCGTCCGCACCGTCATTGCCGACGACACCACCACCATCGAAGTCTATTACGACAACTTCAGCGGCCTTGACACCAGCGCCGCCGAATATATCCACTACGGCAACAAATTCGTCAGAACAGCCGCCGACCACAGCATCGAAGCCGACCGCTGGCTGACGGTGGCCGGCCGCCAGGCCCATATCCTGGCCTGGAGCCGCCGGCCGCTGGCCCGGGTGGCCAATGACAAAAACCATTACGCCTCCCTGGAAATAATCAAAAACGACGCCGAAGTCTACACCATCTTTGTGAAGTCCCGCCAGCCGATCGCCGACCCGGTCGCTTACGCCGCCAGCCTGGAAATTTTCGAACGCCAGGCTGCTCCCGGCAACTACAAACGCTTTATGGCTTCGCGTACGCCGATGAACGCCGAGACCCAGGCCTTCTACAACCGCTACTTCGGCGACACCGCCCCCTTGCGCTGGGGCATCTTCGAACCTTCGGCCCCCCAGAGCCTGCGAACCCTGAGCGAGCTGGAGAAACGACTGGACTACAGCTTTCCCGTTCTCCTCCACTACCAGATGTTCGACGAACAGTTCCCGGCCTGGGGCCTGGAAAACGCCTACCAAAACAAAAAATACCTCGAACTCACTCTCCAGACCACCATATCCGGCTCGGTCAACGCTCTGTGGACCAAGGACCAGAGCAACGCCGGCCTAGTTTACGCCATCCTCGACGGCCGTTACGATGACTATTTCGCCGACTATGCCGACAAACTCAAAGCCTTTGGCCATCCCGTCCTCTTCCGCCTCGACAACGAAATGAACGGCGACTGGTGCTGGTACTCGGCCTTCTACACCGGCAAGGACGCTGACCTGTACAAAGCCCTCTGGCGCCACATCTGGCAGATCTTTGCCGCCCGCGGCGTCGACAATGTCATCTGGGTCTGGAACCCCCACGACGTGTCGCGGCCGCCCTTCAAGTGGAACCACTTCCTCCAGTATTACCCCGGCGACGAGTACGTCGACGTCGTCGGCCTCACCGGCTACAACAACGGCAGCTACTTCGCCGGCGAACGCTGGCGGGAGTTCGCCGAAATCTATCCGCCCCTCTACGACGAATACCTCATGGCCTTCGACAAGCCGCTGATGATTACCGAGTT
>JAEZLU010000267.1 GCA_023415075.1 Bacillota bacterium | reverse complement strand
AGCCTTGCTGGTTTGGCTGCTGTACTTGCCACACTGGCGAATTACCGAAGACAAGGGAATCAAATTGGCGGTGTTCTCCACCGGCCCAGCCATTCGAAACTACCCGGCAAATTTCTTGTGCGAATGCCTGGCCACGGCAATCCTGTTCATTTGCTTGTTTTCTTTCGGTAGTAAGTATGTCAGCGGTACCGCTGGGTTCCCTTCAGGTTTTGGCAACTACATGGTCGGCATGGCAGTATGGGCAGTTGGCCTGTCTTTCGGTGGGCCCACCGGCTATGCGCTAAACCCGTCCCGTGATCTAGGACCGCGGATTGCCCATGCGATTTTGCCGATAGCCAATAAAGGTGATTCTGATTGGGCCTATTCCTGGGTTCCTGTTCTCGGTCCGATGGCTGGCGGCGTTGTATCTTTCCTGGTCTGTCGGGCAACGGGGATTATTTGAGCCGCGGCCGTTTGACGAGTTTTCCAAAATTTGCCTGCCCATATCAGATTATACAGCCGGGTTTGAAACGATGTCTATTAACAACACAAATAATTTTTCGTCGGTACCGGCTATGCCGCAGGTGGTTCTAGCCGGTATTTTTGTTTCTAGCGCCTTTCGGGGGAGGAAGATCAGTCTGCAAAACGTTCAGGCAGTCAAGGAAATTGCATGGGGAGTGCGTAGCCCTGAAGGAAAGGGAATAGGGATTGCCCGGGCAGGATATCTGCCGTTTTTTTGTTTGCGGCGCTGCACCGCCGGCGTTTCCATTCCCGGCCGCCCTGAATAGAATATCATGCCCTTCAAAAAGGATGACCCAGTACATATTGATCAGGGCTAAAGGGGGAAAAACCATGAGAACAAAACGGACCGTTATGGTCGTAGCGCTGGTCGTCGCCGCGTTACTGGCCGGCGCCTGCGGCCAAAGTCCGGCCAGTCAGCAGCCGGAGCGGAAAGCGCCTGCCTGGGCCGGCAACCTGGCGCCGCTGCCGCAGGAAGTCACTGTCAAGGTAGGGATGAAACAAGTGGTCTCTGATGCCGGGATTCTGATCGGCATGGCAAAAGGCTATTACAAAGACCTCGGAATAAACATTGAGCCCGTGCAGTTCAATTCCGGCCAGGAAATGATCAACCAACTGGCCGCCGGGCAGCTTGACGTGGGGGCCGCCGTGACGGCTGCCGGCCTGTTCAATGCCATGTCGCGCGACATTCCGGTCAAGATAGTCGCCGACAAGGGAATCAACGTACCGGGCAAGGGCTATTTCCGCCTGGTCATCCGCAAGGATCTGGCTGACAAGGTCAAGACTTTCACCGATCTGCGCGGTCTGAGGATTGCGGTGGTGGCTACCGCGTCCCTCGATGAAATCGCCCTGGTCCGTGTCCTGGAACAGGGCAAGCTGACGACGAAGGATATCGATCTGCAGGTTATCAGGGCATATCCCGATATGCTGGTGGCCCTTGGCAACAAGAGCCTGGATGCCGCGATGGTGATCGAGCCGTTTATCACCCTGGGCATCGATAAGGGTATTATCGATCCCTGGAAGGATCCGCTGGAGTATGACCCGGATGCCCAGACCGCGCTGCTCGTCTACGGCACCAGCCTGGTCAAGCAGCCCGAGGTGGCCAACCGGTTCATGGTCGCCTACGTAAAATCGCTGCGCGATTATAACGACGCCTTCTTCAAGAACCAAAACAAGAAGGATATCATCGACATCCTGATAAAATATTCGGTCGTAAAAGAACCGGTCCTCTATGACAAGATGTATCCGGCCGGTATCAACCCTGACGGCTATGTCAGAATGAAGGGGATCGCCATGGATCTGGAATGGTATCGGGCCAACAAATTACTCCAGAAGGACGTAAAAGTCGAAGAGGCGGTCGACAACCAGTATGTCGATTTTGCGGTCAGACAACTTGGCAAATACCAATAGGTGATAGGCGATGAAATCTTCGGCCAACGCCTTTGTCAGCAATCTCATATCGTTTTTGTCGCCGATGGCCTTGCTGCTTGTTTGGGAATTACTGGCCAGGTTCGGGCTGATCGACACCCGGCTGTTGTCCAGCCCGTCGCAGGTATTTGCGACCCTGCTGCCACTGCTGGCTTCGGGTGAACTGTTGACCAACGCCGCGGTCAGCATCCAGCGGGTATTGTTCGGCTTTGCCGTCGGGGCGATACCCGGGGTGCTGCTCGGCATGAGTATGGGCCTGTCGCCCCTGATGCGCTCGGCCATAGAGCCGATGATCCAGGCGACTTACCCCATCCCGAAACTGGCGGTGATGCCGCTCATACTGCTGGTGTTCGGGCTGGGAGAAACCTCGAAAATTTTTACAATTGCCATCGGCGTGTTTTACCTCGTGGTTATCAATACAATGGCCGGCGTGCTACATATTGACAAGATATACCTCGATGTGGCCAAAAATTTCGGGGCCAACCGGAAGGACTTTTACCTGACTGTAGCTTTTCCAGGCGCTCTGCCGATGATTTTTACCGGCCTCAATCTTGGCATGGGCATGGCCCTCATTCTTGTCGTGGCCGCCGAAATGTCGGCCGCCAAAGCCGGGGTGGGCTGGATGATCTGGCGGGCCTACGACATGTTCGCCATTGAGCAGATGTTCGTCGCCCTGATATTGCTGTCACTTCTCGGCTATTTGTTTTCCATCGTTCTCGACCGCATCGAACGCTGGGTGGTTCCCTGGAAGCGCCGGTAATGACGGAGGGCTGATGTATGGATTCCGGAAAGGCAAGTATCACGGTAAAAGGAGTAAACAAATATTTTACTTCCCGATCGGGTACGGTGACGGCATTGCAGGACGTCAGCTTCACCGTCGGCGCCGGCGAGTTCTTCTGCATAGTTGGGCCCAGCGGCTGCGGAAAGACCACGCTTCTCCGCATCCTGGCCGGGCTTGAGCAAGCCAGCGGCGGGGAAATAGCGGTTGTTGCCGGAAAAAACGGCCGCCCGCAAAACGCGATGGTCTTTCAGGAACAATCGGTATTCCCGTGGATGACGGTGAGAGACAACGTGGCTTACGGCCTTCGGGTCAGAGGTATTGCCCAGAGGGAGCGGCAGGAGATAGCCGACGGTTATATCAGGATGATCGGCCTGTCCAAATTCGCCGATAACTATCCGCATCAGCTTTCAGGGGGAATGAAGCAGCGGGTCAGCGTGGCCCGGGCCTTTGCCAACGACCCGGAAATTCTGCTGCTGGATGAGCCTTTCGGTGCGCTGGATGAACAAAACCGGATACTTCTCCAGCAGGAACTGCTGCGCATCTGGGAGGGGACCCGGAAAACGGCGGTTTTTATCACCCACAGCATTGACGAGGCCCTTTGTCTTGGCGACCGGATTATGGTGATGACCGCCCATCCCGGGACCATCAAGTGTATCGTTGATATTGATCTACCCCGGCCGAGGGATATTTCCGCCATCCGGACAAGTTTGCACTACAACCGGCTGTTTCAAAACATTTGGGGCAAGCTGCGGGAAGAGGTGCTGAAAGGGAAAAAAATCGAAATGGGCGAAGCCGGCGGTTAACAACAAGGACAAATGCGAAAGGCAGGTTCCGGTATATCCGGAACCTGCCTTTTATCGTTTGCCGGTTATTCTTTTGCCGAAACCGTTTCGCCGATAGGACCTGCCGGCTTGGCAGCCAGGGTGCTGTTGTGGCGGCTATACAAGAAGTACACCGCCAGGCCGACGACATACCAGGCGCCGAAGAAAGCAAAGGTTTGCCAGGGCAGGTTGGCGATCAGATATCCGCAGAACAGCACCGCCAGAGGAACCACCAGGCCGACGGCCGGGCAGCGGAAGGGACGCCTTATTTCCGGCTGGGTCTTGCGCAGCACCAGCACGCCGACCGATACTACGCAGAAAGCGAACAGCGTTCCCATGTTGCACAATTCGGCGATGATATTGATGGGCAGCAGGCCGCTGAGTACGCAGACTACGGCGCCGGTGATGAGGGTGATGGTGTGCGGGGTCCCGTGTTTGGGATGGATTTTCCCCAGGCTCCGGGGCAGCATGCCGTCGCGGGCCATAGCCAGGAATACGCGGGTTTGCCCGTAGATCAAAACTAGCAGCACGGTGGTGATGCCGCAGATTGCTCCCATGGCCACGACGGCGCTGCCGAAGTTCAGGCCTATGGCCCGCAGGGCGAAAGCCACCGGTTCGCTGTTGTTTAGCGCGGTATAAGGAACGACGCCTGTAAGCACCGCGGCAACCGCGATGTACAGCAGCGTACAGACTAAGAGCGAGCCGACAATGCCGATGGGTATATCCCGGTTGGGGTTTTTGCATTCTTCGGCAGCGGTGGATACGGCATCAAAGCCTATATAGGCGAAGAAGACGATGGCGGCGCCGCTGGCCACTCCTCCCCAGCCGAAAGGCAGGAAAGGCTGCCAGTTCAGGGGGTTTACGTGGGGCGTGGCCAGAAACAGGAAAAGGCCGACACACCCCAGTTTGATGAATACGAGTATTTTATTGAGAGTGGCGCTTTCTTTAGTGCCGAGGGTCAATAAATAAGTCAGGAACATGACGATAAGAACGGCGGGAATGTTTACGATGCCGCCGTCGGCAGGGACAGCCGTCCAGGCTGCCGGCAGGACGATTCCCGCCGACTTGAGCAGGCCAACCATATAGCCTGACCAGCCGGCGGCCACCGCCGATGCGCCGACGGTGTACTCGCAGACCAACGCCCAGCCGACGATGAAGGCGACAAGTTCTCCCATCGAAGCATAGGCGAAGGTATAGGCGCTGCCGGCCACCGGTACCATCGACGCCAGCTCGGCGTAGGACAGGGCGGCAAAAGCGCAGGCGAGGCCGGATAAAACAAAAGAGAGCATGATTCCCGGACCGGCGAATTTGGCGGCGGCCACGCCGGTGAGAACAAATATGCCTGTACCGATGATGCAGCCGATACCAAGCAGTACCAGGTCCAATGATCCCAGCGTCTTTTTGAGGGCGTGTTTCTCGGTGCCGCGAATCAGTTCGGCGATGTTTTTGGTACGAAATAAGTCCATTGGATTTCCTCCTCTCGTTTTTTAGCCTGAAGAAACAAGCCAGAGACTTACTGCCGCAAAAAATCACGGCAACGCTTTGCATTTCACGCAAGGTCGTCGTGAATTTATTGCAATTGCAGTATTGGTTTCGCGCACATAGTATATGTAATTCGCCATAGTTGTCCGGTTTTGGCGATCCGGGGGAAAAATGACACATTTATACTGGCGCGGGAAGATCTGGCAATAGGATACCATAAAAAATGCTATAGGGGTTCACTGAGTAATTGTAGCAGCAAATGTGACAGAGTCAATGGGAAAGCCTGCCAGTGCCGGCGCTCCGGTAGGCCCGGCGGTAAATAATACCTGACTTTGAAGACGTTATGGGTGTGTCGATCTCGCCGGCACTTACAAGCGCGGATAACTGACAGGCGCAGCAAATATGCTTTCCGTCCGGGCAGGCGCAGTATTCTGGAATTAATTGTCGTATTGAGGCTTGGCAAAACAGGATTTGCCAGCAGGACATAGAAAAATATAAGACGCCTTATTGGCAGTAGGGGAATTTAAACCGGCATAATAAGGAATGGACCGAAAGAAGGTTGTTAAGATGCGGCTCCGGGCTTTTCTCAGATGTGCGGCCGCACTGGCCACCGCCGTTGCTCTGGCTACTTTCCTGGGGACCGATTACTTCGCCTACAGGCAGGTAAGCGCCACCGGCCTGCAGCTCTCTCCGCAATACAGTGGCGGCGAGATTGTGAGAATAATCGAGCACGGCAAATACAAGACGCTGCAGCACCGGGCGGTATTTGGCGGCCTTGTCGGCCCCAAAGCCGAGGGCTTCGTCCAGCTGGACTACGCTCCTCTGAACGCCCTTCCGGAAATAGTGATTGACGATATCGACTTCGATCTCGACGGCACGGCCGATTTTCGCCTCGAGTATAACGTAACGGCCAACAGCGCGGTGCTTACGCCGTATAACAGTCGGGTGATTTCTCTGGAAGGCTGCTATACGCTGAGGGAGCGGCGGGCTGTACGGGTCATCCTGCTTAATAGATAATCGCCGGCGCCCCGACGGGGCTTGATTGGCAGCATTCCGGCAAAGATGGTATAATGGGTGCGTAAGCCTCTATATTGAAGGAGATCCAGCTTTGATAAAAAATGTCTATGACGAGGTGCGGCAATTTTACGACCAGGACGTCGACGGCTACACCGCCGTCAGCCGCGATTTGGTCGAAGGCTTTCTGCGCCAGAAGGCCTGGGGCGGTGCCGACGACGAGGAGCTGCGGGACATCTGGGCCAACCTGAGGATGTTCCTTCTTTATCTTCAGCATACCGAGGCAGATGGCCCGGAGGCGATCACTTACCAGGAATACAGCCGGGTGATAAAGTGGCTCACCAGTCATGTCAAAGGCTTTAAGGCAACGCTCAAGCCGGTGCGCCGCTTTTTTAACATTCTTATCGAATTTTACCGCCACCTGGCCGTCAAAAAAGTGGTGGCCGATACCAGCGAACTGGAGCAGGCGGCCCAGGAGATCGCCGGCGGCAGGAAAATCAAGCTGCTGGACGACCGGCGCCTTGGTCTCGGCAAGTCGACGGCTGCCCTGACTGAGGAAATAAGCGATATGGTCAACGATATCGTCGAGGGACTGATGCTCAAGCTGGGGGCCTTCTTCCAGCGCCAGGAGTTTCACGACGATTTTCAGCGGGCCCTGTTCTTGTTCGCCGGGCCGCTAAATACCCTGCCGGACTCCGAACCGGGGGAATTCAATCTTTTCTGGCAGGAGTTCTGGGATTATTTCCTGTTCGATTACCGGCTGCTGGCAAGCGATAAAACGCCGCTGAGCCATTTCGCCGAAACCAGCAGGAGCAGCTTCAGCCCGGAAGAGCGCCAGATAATGGACGAACTTCTGGGGGCGCGTTTTTGCGTTTTTACCGTTCAGCGGCTTTTGGCCGATGACTGGGTGCAGTGCGCCAACCTGTTCACCGGCGAGGAATTTCGCCTGCCGCGCCCCGACTTCGCCTATAAAGCGATGAAAAACATGCTGTTTTTCGGCCATGTGTTTTCGCGGGAAACGGTTATCGTCAACTATATCACAAGTGTGGAGACCAGCGCCAATCTGCGCCGGCGGATCAAGGAAGAGGCACTGCGGCAGAAGGCTATTTTCGAGGTCCAGCAGCCAGGGGCAACCTGGGACGACTATTTCGCCAGGCACGCCCTGGCCTTCCGCCATACCGTCGACGCTCTCATCACCCTGGCCAAGGTCAACGTCACGCCCTTTGCCAACCTTGAACGCGAGTATCCGGCCATAGCCGAGCGGCGGGCCGCCGATATGCGGGTCAGCGAACTTTTTGGCAAAGTCATGCCTGACTACGGTTTTTCCCGCCATGATCAGGTGCTTGTCGAGCGCCTGTGGCACGATTTCTGCCAGTTGTCCGCCGTCCGGGTCCGCAAGCCGGGAGCGTGGGCGGCAGCAGCCGTCTACGCCTATGCACAGATCAATTCGCCGCAGGGTATCGCCGCCGAGCAACTGGCGGTCGACCTCGGCGTTTCGCCCTCGAGCGTATACGCCAACCGCGACCGGCTTTTCAAGGTGTTGCAGCTAGGAATGTTCGATCCGCGCTATCTCAATGAAGAGGGCTTTGTTTATTCATTGTTCATGTCCTGAGGGGGGATATAAAATGCAGTGTGCCGAATGCGGCCGGGAAATGGGGCCACAGGAGGAAAAATGTCCGCACTGCGCCGGCAAAGGCGAGGTAAGGGTACTCTCCCGCGAGGAACGGGAGAATTTCCAGGGGGTTACTCTGGGCGACGAACCGGCCGCCGGCGGCGATTACACCTATAAGAGCGAAGGGCCCAGTCACCGCGTGTACGTCCGTCAAGTGAACTTCGGCGCCGGCAGGATCAGCATCTGGACCAAGCTGATTATCCTGGCGGTCATCGGTCTGCTGCTGTTCGTGGTGCTGCCGATGTTCTTCCTGTTCTTTGCGGCGGCCGGGGTTATCTGGTTCATCGT
>JAEZLU010000202.1 GCA_023415075.1 Bacillota bacterium | reverse complement strand
CTATTTCTCTTCAGGCACGCGGAAGTCGGCTTTTTTGTCATGGCATTCGCTTTCGCATTTTGCCCAGAACTCGCAGCCGGGGCCAAGACAGTTCACGTTGCAATCGTACATTCTAAACCCTCCCTCGACTGTTTCTTGGCTTCAGTATAACAAGTTGATTTTAAAAAATCAATGAAACTCGCCAAGTTAAATAAATAACTTAAATATTGTTACGTTATGAACTTACTTAATAAGAAATAGTTATGTTATGAACTTACTTTGCCTCGGAAAGTATGATAAAAATGTAACAAGCTTACATAAAAAAGCGGCTGGCAAAGACGCCAGCCGCTTTTTTATGGGCGGCCCAGCAGCAGGAGGAGGCGGTCGGTTATATCCGGGATGAAAGCCGACAGCAGCAGGAGGAGGGTCAGGGCGATGAGCACGGCCGTCAGCAGCCAGGCGACGACGCTCGCCGGCGTTGAATTGGCGTAGCGGCCCATCAGCCGCCGGTTGCCGGCGATCAGTACCATGAAGATCAGGATTGGCGGCAGCAGCACGCCGTTGACCACCTGGGTCGCCAGCATGACATGGTACAGTGATAATCCCGGCCACAGCACCAGCAGGGCGCTGAAGACGATTATCAAGGTATACAGGCCGAAAAAAATCGGGGCTTCCTTATAGGTCTTGCTGACGCCGCGCTCGAAGCCCATAGCCTCGCACACCGCGTAGGCCGTGCTCAGCGGCAGGACGAAGGCCGCCAGCATCGACGCCCCCAAAAGGCCGAAGGCGAACAGGAGGGAGGCGTATTTGCCGGCCAGCGGCTCGAGGGCGATGGCCGCGTCCTTGGCCGACTCGATGGGAATACTATTGGCGAACAGGGTGGCGGCGGTGGCCACCATGATGAAAAAAGCGATGAAGCCGGTGAAAAAGGAGCCGACAAAAACATCCCAGCGGGTATAGGCGTAGTTTTTCGCCGCGATCCCCTTGTCGACGATCGACGCCTGGACATAAAACTGGCCCCAGGGAGTGATCGTCGTGCCGATAACCCCCACCGCCATCAGCAGAAAGTCGGCGCCGCCCCAGAAGGTCGGCCGGGCGGCGGCTGCCAGCACCTCGGCCCAGGGGGGGCTGATGATGAAGCCTGACAGCACATAACTGAAAAAAGTCAGGCACAAAAGCAGAAAGACCTTTTCCATTCGGGCATAGTCGGCCTTTAGCACCAGCCACCAGATTAGCAGGCCGGCCAGCGGCACCGACAAATACTTGCTCACGCCGAAAACCTCGAAGCTTGTGGCGATACCGGAGAACTCCGACACCGTCGTGCCGAGGTTGGCGATGAGCAGTACCGCCATGGCGAACACCGTCCACCGCACCCCGAAGCGCTCGCGGATTAGGTCGGCCAGGCCGCGGCCAGTCACCGCCCCCGTGCGGGCCGAAATCTCCTGGAAAAAGGCCAGGGCTACGGTGCTTACAAGCATGGTGAACAGCAGGGCGTAGCCGTACTTGGCGCCGGCTGCCGCGTAGGTGGCGATGCCGCCGGCGTCGTTATCGGCGAAGGCCGTGACCATGCCAGGCCCCATAACTGATAAAAACAATAAAAAACGGGAACGAATATTGCTCATATAAATCCCTCCGTCCGTTGACAGCAAATAATGCCTGCCGGCCGGAGGGCGGGCATATCAAAAAATGCCTGCGGCCAAACTCCGGCCTGCCGTAAACTTGAAAAATCGGGCAGTCTGATTCCACCTATAACTTGGGCCAGAGTCCATGAAAATACACCTCCCGCGAAAAAAAGTAAAAGTCTTCCCAAAGGAAGACTTTATGCCTGAGCAGCCTTCCCTCCTCGTTGAGCTTTAGCACTGCATAACGTAGAGTTTCCTCAGCCACGTTGGGTAAAACCTTAAGCCGGTAGAACCTGTTATACCCATTGGCGTCTCTCGACGTTTCCGGGCAGTGGCCTTTGTTTATGCAGGAGCCTCACCTAACAGAGAATTATTCTTTTGGCATAATTAGTATAGTGCCTGCTGAGTAAAATGGCAACCCCTCGCCGGCTGTTTTTAGCGAAAACTTACAGCGCCAGCGTCTCGCCGGCCTTCATAATCACCACCGGCACGCCGGCCTGGCGCTCGGCCGCCTGTTTGAAGGCCGCCGGGTCCTGGGCGATAAGCGGCCAAGTGTTGTAGTGCATCGGGATAACGTTGGCCGGCTTCAGGAGGGACGCCGCCTCGACCGCGTCGGCCGGACCCATCGTAAAATTGTCGCCGATCGGCAGGAGGGCGTAGTCGAGCCGCTCCAGCCGGCCGATGAGGGCCATGTCGCCGAACAGGGCGGTGTCGCCGGCGTGATAGACGACCGTGCCGCCGAGATTGACGACGAAGCCGCAGGCATGGCCGCCTGGCACGCCCGACCCGTGAAAGGCGAGGGTGAGGCGCACATAGCCGAAATCGAAGGCATGCTTGCCGCCCAGATGCATGGCGTGATTGTTGCAGCCTTGCTCGCCGCACAGGCGGGCGACTTCGGCGGTCGACACCACCGTGGCCCCGGTGCGCTTGGCGATGGCGATGGCGTCGCCTAAATGATCGGCGTGGCCGTGGGACACCAGGATGTAGTCGCAGTCGATATCCTCCGGCTTGGCGGTCGCTGCCGGATTGCCGCTCAGAAATGGGTCGAAGACGATGGACGATTTGCCGTCCGACAACAAAAAGCAGGCATGGCCTAAATACTGTAGCGTTTTCACTGACAACCTCCCATTATGATCATATTATGGCTGCTGCCATATTTTCCTATTCCCGGACAGTCAATAAAATCCCTTGCGGCGGCGCCGGAAAATTATCTTAGCAGATATTGCCTGCCGGCCTGCAGGTCATTTGCCGGCGACGGAGAATCTATTTAGTTATTCCCCGCCGGGGAAGTCAAAAGGGGTGAGACTATGCGCGACAACTTCGACCGCCAGATCGAGTACCTCAGGGTGTCGATAACCGACCGTTGCAACTTCCGCTGCAGCTACTGCATGCCGCCCCATGGCGTCAAGTGGCTGTCTCATGACGAAATACTCAGCTACGAGGAACTCCTGCGGCTTATCGACATATTCAGCCGCGAGGGCATAAAATACGTCCGCCTTACAGGCGGCGAGCCGCTTGTCCGCAAGGGCATCGTCGATTTTGTCGCCGCTGTCAAGGGCCTCGGGCGGATTGACGACCTGGCCCTCACCACCAACGGCAGCCTGCTGCCCCAGTACGCCGCCCAACTGAAAGCCGCAGGCCTCGACCGGGTCAACATCAGCCTTGACACCGTCGACCCCGAGCGCTTCGCCAAAATCACCTACTGCGGCCGCCTTGAGGACACCCTGCTGGGAGTCGAAAGCGCCCTGGCCGCCGGCCTTACGCCGGTCAAGCTGAACGTCGTCCTCACCGAAGCCCTCAGTGAGAGCGACCTGGCCTACTTCATCGAGCAGGTCCACCGTTATCCCATCTCGGTCCGCTTCATCGAACGCATGCCGATGGGCCGCCGGCGCCGCTCAGCCGCCGGCCCCGACGTCGCCGCCGTCAAAAAACTCCTCGAGGCTACCGGCCTCGGAACCCTCATCCCGGCCGAAACCCGGGGCAACGGCCCGGCCCGTTATTGGCGCCTGCCCGAAGCCCAGGGCACCTTCGGCTTCATCACGCCGATCTCCGACCACTTCTGCAGCGCCTGCAACCGCCTGCGGCTGACGGCCGACGGCCGGCTAAGACCCTGCCTGCTGACCGAGAGTGAGATCGACGTCAAAACCCCGCTTAGGGCCGGGGCGAGCGACAGCGAACTTGCCGAGCTCTTCCACGCGGCCATCCGCGAAAAACCCGACGGCCATACTCTCTGCCAGGCCCGCCGGCCCGGCTCCCGCCGCGCGATGTCCCAGATAGGCGGCTGAGCGACTGATCGAATTTACAAATAATGGTAATATTCATGCAGGAATTGCCGCCAACTGACCGAATTAATAAGCAAAGCATTTATCATAGGTCCTAATTATCGGGGAGGGTGTGGACTGGATTGGTGATTGAAGTTCGACTTTTCGCCTCGCTGCGGCGGTACGGGCCGACGGTATCCGATACCGGCATGATGGCCGTCGACGTAGCCGAAGGCATATCCCTGGGGGAGCTGCTGGATGAACTGGAAATAAACCCGACCGAAATAAAAACGATGAAAGTCAACGGCCTGATAAGCGGCATGGATCAGCTTTTGGCCGACGGCGACCGGGTCGACCTGTTCCCCGGCGATTTCGCCGGCCAGTCGGCCTAGCGCCCCGGAGGATATGAACATGGAACTCACCCACTTCAACAAAGCCGGCCGGGCCCGGATGGTAGACGTCTCGGCCAAAGACGACAGCGAGCGCCAGGCGGTGGCCGAGGGCCGGATAACCATGCAGCCGGCTACCCTGGCCCTCATCAAAGAAGGGGCCATTAAGAAAGGCGACGTCCTCGGCGTCGCCCAGGTCGCCGGCATCATGGCCGCCAAGCGCACCTGGGAACTTATCCCGATGTGCCACCCGCTGCTCCTCACCGGCGTCAACCTCGAGTTCGCTGTCGACGACGCCGCCAGCGCCATCGACATCCAGGCCACCGTCAAAACCACCGGCAAGACGGGCGTCGAAATGGAGGCCCTCAC
>JAEZLU010000139.1 GCA_023415075.1 Bacillota bacterium | reverse complement strand
CGGCCGATACCGTACCGGCCCTGATGGCCCTCGACGCCAAGCTCAGGCTGGTCAGTGCGGCCGGCACGCGGGAGATAGCCCTCGAAGACTTTTTCTTAGGCATCGGCAAGACCAAGCTGGCAGCCGGTGAAGTGCTGCAGGACATCACTTTCCCGGCCCTGGACGGCCTGACCGGCAGCGCCTTCGGCAAGCTGGGCCGTCGCAACGCCCTGGCGATTTCCCGCGTGAGCGCGGCCGTCGTCCTCGGCTATGCCGAAGACAAGGACCTGGTGATCGACTGCCGGGTAGCCGTGGGCGCTGTTGCCCCCAACCCCTTCCGGGTACGGTCGGCTGAGCAGGCCTGGCTGAGCTGCTCGCTGACGGCCGACAACCGCGACCGCTGCGTAAACGGCGCTCTGGACGAGATCAGCAAAACCCTCGGCCAGCGGGCCTCGGCGGTTTATAAGAAACAGGCCGGTCCGGCCCTTATCCGGGAGACGCTCGACGCCGCAGCCGCTCAGGTCTGCCGCGGCTGGGAAAAAGCCATCTAGCCTGCGACCGAACAGCACGACCGATCGTGAGCAGGAAATGACACCGGGGCCGGCGAAGAAAAGGTTGACCCCTGATGAAAAAAGCGGACAAACGCTGACAAAAAGCAGTAAAAAGACAGGGGAGCGCATAGCTCCCCTGTTAGCTAACCGGACAGGGAGAGACTCTATGGATAGATTGGTTGTTGTTGTCAAGGGTGGTGGCGATCTGGCCACCGGCGTCGCCCATCGCCTGTTTCGCGCCGGGTTTGCGGTGATCATCACCGAGATCGCCCGACCGACGGTGATCAGACGGACGGTGGCCTTTGCGGCCGCCGTGTACGACGGGCAGACGACGGTGGAGGGTGTGACTGCCGTCCTCAGCAAGGCGGACGATGCGCTGGCGGTAGTCGGCCGGGGGGCAATTCCGGTGCTGATCGACCCGCGGGCGGCCTGCGTGGATGCTTTGCGGCCGGCGGCCGTCGTCGACGCCATTATGGCCAAAGCCAACACCGGGACGGCCCTGACCGACGCCCCGGTGGTAATCGGTGTCGGCCCCGGATTTACCGCCGGCGTCGACGTCCGCGCCGTCATCGAGACGATGCGTGGCCACGATCTCGGCCGGGTGATCACGACCGGGCCGGCGGCGGCTGACACCGGTATCCCCGGCGAAATCGGCGGCTACGGCCGCGAGCGGCTCATCCAGGCGCCGGCGGCCGGGGTCTTTAAGACGGCGGCGAATATCGGCGATGTCGTGCAAACCGGCGCGGTGGTGGCCTATGTAGGCGATACGCCGGTGCGGGCCGGGATTGACGGCGTGCTGAGGGGCCTTCTTCACGACGGGCTGACGGTGGACAAGGGCTTAAAGGTGGGCGACATCGATCCCCGCTGCCAGGTCGACCATTGTTTTTCGATTTCCGATAAAGCCAGGGCGATCGGCGGCGGTGTGCTCGAAGCCCTGCTGATGTTTGGCGGAGGGGTCTCGAAATGAGCCAGTTTGCCAGGATAAACCAGCTGGTGGAAGCCGGTGGCCGGGTAGTCAGCATTACCCTGCTCACGGCGCCGGCCGTTCATGCGGCGGCTATAGGGGAACTGCTGCTGCTGTTGCCGGATGGCACGGTCGAAGGTTGCCTTATCGACGATAAGTTCACGGCGCTCGTCGCCGCGACGGCCGGCGGTGCCGCCTGGGACGGGCCGGTGGCCTTGGAAATCGACTACGGCGGCCCCTGCCGGCTGTTTTGCGACAGCTGGACCCGCGAGGCCGGGGCGGTCATTTTCGGCGGCGGCCACATCAGCGTGGCCCTGGCCGAGATGCTGAGCCTGGTCGGCTTCGCGGTTGCCGTTGTCGACGACCGGCCGGAATTTGCCAACAAGGCCAGGTTTCCCAAGGCCCAGGCGGTCATCTGCAAGGATTTTCGGGCGGCGATCGCCGGCGGTGACGTCGCTATCGACAGTCAGACCGCGGTCGTCATCGTGACCCGCGGCCACCGCCATGATCTTGACTGCCTGCGGGGCACCCTCGGCAGCGATGCCAAGTATCTCGGCATGATCGGCAGCCGACGGCGGGTTGCCGGTATTCTGTCCCTGCTGGCCGAAGAAGGCGTCGATCCGGAAGCGCTCGGTCGCCTGCATGCGCCGATCGGCCTCGATATCGGCGCGGCGACGCCGGCGGAAATCGCCGTCAGTATCGTTGCCGAGATAATCGCCGTCTTCCGCGGCGGTTCGCTGAAACCCCTCAAACTCAGGCACGGGGAGGTCGGTCGGCATGAATGAAATATTGCAGCCGGTCTGCGCCGCCCAAGCGGCGGGTGCCAGGGCGGTCCTGGTAACGGTCGTGAAAACAAGCGGCTCCACGCCCCGCAAGGCGGGTGCCAAAATGCTGGTGGCCGCCGACGGCCGGATTACCGGCACGATAGGCGGTGGCTGCGCCGAAGCCGAGGTCAGGCTGAAGGCCCTGCAGGTGCTTGACGATGGCCGGCCGGCCTTGTATCAGATAAATATGCTCAATGACGTGGCCGCCCGCGAAGGGATGGTGTGCGGCGGTACGATGGAAGTCTTCGTTCAGGTGATTTGAGCTGCCAGAAGGAGTGATGACCGGTGCGCGACAATACGACCTCCCAGCCGGCCCAGGAGTACGACGCCAACATTTATAAGACGCTGCCTCTCTACGACTGTTTTCACGACAGCGCTCTCCGCCTGGCGGAAACGGTAACCCCCCGCCCGACCGCCTGGCTGGACACCGGCTGCGGTACCGGCACGCTTGTCCTCAAAGCGGCCCGCCTCTTCCCGGGCACTGCCTTTGCCCTGGCCGACCCGGCAGCGGCCATGCTGGAAATTGCCGCCGGTAAGCTGGCCGGCACGGCCGGTTGCGAATATCTGGCGGCCGGCACCGATGCTCTCGCCTGTCCGCCGGCCAGCTTCGACGTTATTACCGCCATCATGGCTCATCATTATTTCGACCGGGAAAGCCGGCGGCAGGCGACCGCCAACTGCTTGCGGATGCTGAAGGAAGGCGGGGTATATATAACCTTCGAGCACATCATGCCGGCGAGCGACGAGGGCCGGCGCATCGGCCTGGAGTGTTGGCGTCAGGACCAGATACGCAGGGGCAAGGAGGCGGCGGCCGCCGCTAAGCATATCAACCGCTTCGGGGTGGAGTACTTTCCGATAACGATCGCCGACCACCTGGCGCTGCTGCAGGCTACGGGCTTTGCTACCGTCGAACTTCTGTGGGCCTCCGGGATGCAGGCCGGCTTCTATGCCGTCAGGTAGCTGCGTTTGACAAAAAAGAAAAAACCGGATGCCGCTGACGGCACCCGGTTTTTTTAGTTTATTGCGTCCAGCAGCATGTCATAGACAGAGTTGGGGTTTATCGGGTACCACTTGACGTCGCTGTGGGTCGACAGCTGCTTGCCGGTTGGTCCGTAGAGCGTCTGGGCGGTCGTCTGGTACAGCTTCTCCCCCGACTTGAAGGTGATGGTGGCGACAGCGTATTTGACGCCATCCTTAACCGTCTCGTTGACCATCAGCACCTCGACGCTCTTTTGGCCGCCGCTGGCGCGGGCCGATGCCGGCTTGTAGAGATAAAAGGCGTTGTTGGCGGTCGACTTGTCGATGTATATGTAGCCGGTCAGGGCGTAGGGCGGCCGCGTGTCGTCCAGCGGCAGGCCGTTGCTGCGGCAGTATTCGCTGACGGCCGCCATTATCCGCTCGCTGTCGGCAGCCGGGCGGACATATTCCCAGCCAATGCCGGCGGTATCGGCCGAGAGCTCCTGGCCGGCCTCGCCGAGCAGACGCTTGGTCTTGATTTTTTGCAGGCGTTCGGACGGGCGGAAGGTCGCCTCCCAGGCTTCGGTTTTTACGCCGTTCTTGGGTTCTTTCTTGCTGAAATAGAGGGTCAGGCTGACATCGGGGCCGGCGACCTTGACGGTAACCGGGTCTAGACTGACGCTGTCGCCGGCAAGGGTGGTGATAAGGCTGACCCGCTGGGGGGCCTCGGTAGCGGCCGGCGCGGCCGGCACAGCCGGTTTGGGGCCGCCGCAGCCGGTGACGGCCAGGGCTAGAGCGGTCACCAGGATTATCAGGCGAAAATGCAATTGAAAAACTCCCTTCGGCGAGGCTAGTTGGCCTGGCCGCCGTATTTTTTCTCCAGGAAGGGGATAAGGCCGCCGGCGGCAAGAATGTCCATGACCGGCGCCGACAGGGGGGTGGCTTGGTAGGTCCTGCCGGTGGTGAGATCGGTTATTGTGCCGGTGGCCAGATTGACGGTCAGGCTGTCGCCGTCGGCGATTTCGTCGGCCGCCGGGCACTCCAGCACCGGCAGGCCGATGTTTATTGCGTTGCGGTAGAAAATGCGGGCGAAGAATTTGGCGACAATCGCGCCGACGCCGGCCATTTTGAGAGCAATCGGCGCCTGCTCGCGGCTGGAGCCGGGGCCGAAATTGGCCCCGGCCACCAGGATGTCGCCGGCTTTGAGCTTGGCGGTGAACGTTTCGTCTACCCCCTCCATGGCGTGCTGGGCAACTACCGCCAGCGACTTCTCCAGGTACTGGGGCGGGGCGATGAGGTCGGTGTTTATGTTGTCGCCGTATTTGAGAGCTTTTCCCCGCAGAACGTCCATCTGTCTTCCCTCCTACAGGTATTTGCGCGGGTCGGCAATTTTGCCGGCGAGAGCGGCGGCGGCTACCGAGGCCGGTGAGCCGAGGAATATTTCCGCTTCTTTGTGGCCCATCCGGCCGACGAAGTTGCGGTTAGTGGAGGAGATGGCCCGCTCGCCTTTGGCCAGGATGCCGCTATGCAGGCCCAGGCAGGCGCCGCAGCTGGGGGCGAGAATCATGGCGCCGGCGTCGGCGAAAATTTCAAGGATACCGGCGCGCAGCGCCCGCTGGTAGATCGACCGCGAGGCCGCCGACACCAGGAGGCGCACAGCGGGGTGGACCTTTTTGCCTTTGAGGATGCGGGCGGCTTCGGCCAGGTCGGGATAGCGGCCGTTGGTGCAGGAGCCGAGATAGGCCTGGTGAACGACCTCGCCCTCGGCGGCGGTAACGTCGACCACTTTGTCGACGTCGTGCGGCAGGGCGATCTGCGGCACCAGGCTGTCGGCGTCGAAGACGTACCGCTCGGCGTATTCGGCGTCCGGGTCGCTGTACAGCGGCTCGCCGGTAGCGGCGCCGACGGCGGCAAGGTATTCGAAGACTTTGTTGTCAGGGGCGATAAGGCCGGCTTTGGCGCCGGCCTCGACGGCCATGTTGGTTATCGTCATCCGCTCGTCGACCGACAGAGCTTCGATGCAGGCGCCGGCGAATTCCATGACCTTGTAAGTGGCGCCGGCCTGGCCGATCTCCTTGATGGTCCGCAGGATGAGGTCCTTGGCGTAGACCCCCGGACGCAGGCGGCCCTGCCAGGTGAAGAGCATGGTTTCCGGTACCCGGAGCCATATCTCGCCTGATACCAGCACACCCAGCATTTCGGTCGAGCCGATGCCGGTGCCGAAGCAGCCGAAGGCGCCGGCGGTGGTCGTGTGGGAGTCGGTGCCGACCATCAGCGTGCCGGGGCGGTCGAAGCCCATCTCGGAAAGTACCTGGTGGCAGGGCCCCAGGCCCTCATAGTAGTTGCCGATGCCGTACTCCCTGGCCCAGTTGCGGGTGAACTGGAGGATTTCGGCCTGGCTGATGTTGGCGGCTGGCGAGTAATGGTCGGAGATTATGACTACTTTGTTCTTGGCCCATATTCTGTCGCCCAGATTTTTTATCTGCTCGGCGATAACCACCCGCGGCCCGAGCAGGTCGTCCATCATGGCGGTGTCAACTTTGGCCCATACGAAGTCGCCCGGCTTCACCGCGGCTTTGCCGGCGGCCCGGGCGATGATTTTCTCGGCCATTGTCGTCCCCATCCCCCATACCCCCTTGTCGGTCTGTGTGATGGTTATTATTAACCGGATACAGGCTTTTGTTTCCCCGGGGGGCCGGCAAAACCCTCTTTACCCGCAAAAAAAACAGGCCTCCCTTTGCGGCGGGGCCGTGGCGCATGACAAGCCCATTTTCTGTGCTGTGTACTATTATATTATAAGGATTTTGGCAATAATTAAGAGATTGGCAGGGGCAACCAGCGGCCATGGCCTTTTTTAGCTCGCCGGGCGGCGCAGGAAACCGGCGCGGCGAGTCGAATAATATTAAGTCCAGGCCAAATGCAGTTGACGGTTGCCCGTCGACCGCGAATAGACGCAAATCTGCCAGGAGGGCAATGATGGCTCAAGCGAACACAAAATCAGTCATTGAAGCAGGCATTATGGCGGCGATCGCCATCATTTTCGCCGTTGCCGGCGCCTATATTCCGCTTCTTGGCCCGTTTGTTTTTTTCATCTGGCCGGTGCCGATCATTTTGCTGGGGGTGCGGCACGGCTACAAGTGGAGCATAATGGCCACTGTGGTGGCCGGCGTCATCATCGCCATACTCGTCCAGCCGCTTATCGCCCTTAACATTATCGTTGGCTTCAGTCTTATCGGCATTGTCCTCGGCCATGCCTACCGGGCTAATTACAGCGCCTTGAGGACGCTGCTCTGGGGCTCGCTGGCCATGGTGGTGTCCATCGTAGCCTCGCTGGCTGTGTCGATGGTTATCGTCGGTGTGAATCCGTTCGAGCTACAGCTGACGACGATGGAAAACGCCATTGGCCCGGCTATGGATATGTACCGCAGCCTCGGTATACCGGAAAGCCAGCTGGCCGAGAGCGAGCAGGCTATGCGCCAGTTCGTGCGGCTGGCCCGTTTTGTCATTCCCTTCAGCGTAGTAAGCGGTGCGGTCTTCATGGCTTATCTCAATATCTGGATCAGCCGGGCCGTGCTCCGCAAGCTCGGACACCAGATTCCCTCGCTGCCGCCCTTCAAACAGTGGACTATGCCGCTGTGGGTGCTGTACGCCGTCGTTGCGGCCACGGCGATGCTGTACTTGACCCGCGAGCGGGGCGAGCAGGATATACTCCACCAAGCGGCGATAAACCTGTTCTTTTTGGGGATGGTCCTGCTGCTGGTCCAGGGCATGGCGCTATTTTACTACCTTGCCGACAAATACAATTTGTCAAGACTTATGCGCAATATTATACTGGTGTTAATAATCGTCAATGGGTTTCTGGCAATGATGGTCATGTTTGCCGGGGCCTACGACCTGGCCGTCGATTTTCGTCGGCTGCGGGCACCCCGTTAATGTTGACAGGAGGGTACTAGAGTGGGCCAGGGTCCGTCGTTTTGGTTTGACACCCGCGTTTATCTCGCTGTATCGGCCGCGCTGCTGGCGGTCATTGTATTCTATAACAAGTATGTAGCCGTGATCGGCGCCATCCTGTTGTACGCGCTGTATCTTTACGGCCGCGAGCGCCATCTCGAGCGGCAGCGGGCTATGAACGCCTATATCGACACCATGACCCAGTATGTCGGCCAGGCTTCGGTTTACGCTCTCCAGAACCTGCCGCTGGCGATCGCCATTGTCGACGAACAGGGCAACCTGCACTGGCACAACAGCGTTCTCGCCGACTGGGCCGGGGCCGAGCTGGCCCCGGGCGACAACCTGACCAAGGCCTGGCCGCAGATCGAGCTGGGCCACCTGTGGGGCAAGGCCGGCCTGGAGACTTTCCACGCCGGCGAAAAGCACTTCCAGGTGGTTTACAAGCCGCTGGCCGGGGCGCTGTCCGGCGAAAGCCTGATGATCCTCTGCATTACCGACGTCACCGCCAGCGAGACGGTGCGGATGCGGTACCAGGGGTCGATGCCCGTGCTGGCCTATATCCAGATCGACAGTTACAGCGACGTCCTCCAGGGTCTGAGCGAAAGCCAGCGTTCCAGCATTCTGGCTGAAGTCAACCGCCGCCTGACCGAGTGGACGGGGCTGCTGCAGGGTTTTATCAAGAAATACAGCGAGGACTTATATATTGCCGTCTTTGACCGTACAGCCCTCGAAACCGCCCTGGCCGACAAATTCGATATTCTCGACTCGGTGCGGGCCATCCACGGCGGCAACCGCATGCCGGTTACCCTAAGCATGGGGGTGGCCGCCGACGAGGCCACTCTCGCCGCTCTCGGCCAGCGGGCCCAGGCCGGTCTTGATCTGGCCCTGGGGCGCGGCGGCGACCAGGCGGCCGTCCATGTCGGCGGCAAGGTCCAGTTTTACGGCGGCAAGGCGAAAACGGTGGAGAAAAGCACGCGGGTCAAGGCGCGCATCGTCGCCCAGGCCCTGCGGGATATAATCAGCGAGGCCAAGGCCGTCCTGGTGATGGGCCACGCCAACGAAGACTTCGACAGCCTCGGGGCCGCCCTCGGGGTGACCAAAATGGCTCGCAGCCTGGGTAAGCCGGTTAATATCGTCGTCAGCCGGCCGGGCATCGCCGCCGACAAGCTGGGCGAGTTCCTCGCCGAATACCGGGAATACCAGGGCCTGTTTGTGAACCCGGCTCAGGCTGAGGAGCTGGCCGGCCCCGGCACCGTACTGTTTGTAGTCGATACCCACCGGCCGGTGCTTACCGCCGCCCCGGCCCTGCTGACCCTGGCCGAGAAGATTATCGTCATCGACCACCACCGGCGGGCCGAAGACTTTATCGCCAACCCGCTGCTCGTTTACCTGGAGCCGTCGGCTTCCTCTACCAGCGAGCTGGTCACCGAGCTTGTCGCCTACTTCGACGATAAAATCGAGCTTACCAGGCTCGAGGCTACCGCCCTTTACGCCGGCATTGTCGTCGACACCAAGAGCTTTAACGTGCAGACCGGGGTCCGCACCTTCGAGGCGGCCTCCCAGCTCAGGCGGGCCGGCGCCGATCCCCGGCTGGTGCGCCAGCTTTTCCGGGTCGACCTCGACACCCTCAAGCACCGGGCCGAGATCATCAACAATACCGAGCTGCTGCCCGGCGGCGTGGTTATCGGCACCTACCCGCAGATGATCAAAAATACCCAGCTTGCCGCCTCGCAGGCGGCCGATATGCTGCTAAGCATAGACGGAGTTAAGGTCAGTTTCGTCCTTTTCCCGATCGAGAACGGCGTGGCTATCAGCGCCCGCTCGCAGGGTGACGTTAATGTCCAGATAATCATGGAAGAACTTGGCGGCGGCGGCCACCAGACGATGGCCGGAGCCCAGCTGCAAAACCTCAGTTTTGACGAGGTCAAGCGGCGGCTCATCGAGCTTGTCGCCAGGTATATCAAGGAGAGTGAGAATCGTGAAAGTAATCCTCCTGCAAGAAGTTAAGAAACTCGGAAAAAAAGGCGAAGTCATCGAGGTTTCCGAAGGCTACGCCCGCAACTATCTGCTGCCCCAGAAACTGGCCGCGCCGGCGACCGCCAGCAACGTCAACGCCGCCGAGCAGCAAAAAGGGGCCGAAGCCCACAAGGCCAAGAAGCAGCTGGATGAGGCTAAGCTCTACGCCGCTCAACTGGCTAAGCTGTCGGTCACCGTCGCCGTCAAAACCGGCGAAGGCGGCAAGCTTTTCGGCTCGGTCACCAGCAAGGATGTCGCCGATGCCCTCAAGGAGCAGCACGGCATCGATCTTGACAAACGGAAAATCGAAATCAAGGACGCTGTCAAAAACCTTGGGACCTTTCCGGTAACCATCAAACTTCACCCCGAAGTCAGCACGAAGATCGAGGTTCAGGTTACCGCCAAGTAACAAGGAAAGGACTGCACTTAATGAAGAACTTTTTTAACAAATTTATTCCCGGTCCTGTCCCCGCCGGCCGCGACTCGGCCGAGGAACAGCTGAAGCGCCGGGTAGCTTCGCTTTACGGCCTTTATTCCGGCATAATCGGTTCGGAGAAGGTCGTCCTGCGGGCCGGCAAGCTGGACGCCCTCGACCTTTTGCGCTCCGAGCAGGTCACCGAGCGAGTTCTGGCGCTGCAGAAGCTGGTCTTCGAGGACCCCACGGTCAATAAGCTGCCGAAGTTCAACGAGATCCCGGCCATCCTCGACGAGATCGAGGACGAGCTGGCCGATATGATGGCCCGCCGGGCGGTGGAAGAAAAAATCGAGAAGAAAATCGCCGAGAAGATGGAAGAACGCCATCAAGAGTATGTCCACGAGATCAAGATGCAGGTGCTCAAGGAAGAGGACTCGGTTGAGACGCCGCAGACGCTCAAGAAGTACGCCTTGCTCGAGAAGCTCGAGCAGCGCAAGCTGACGCGGTCGGCAATGGAGCAGCTACGGCCGGCCTCCCTGGGCGAGATCGTCGGCCAGGAGCGGGCGGTCGAGGCCCTGCGGGCCAAGCTGGCGTCGCCGTATCCCCAGCATCTCATCCTGTACGGACCGCCCGGGGTCGGCAAAACCACGGCCGCCCGCCTGGTGCTGGAGGAAGCCAAGAAACTCAAATATACGCCCTTCGCCAAGGAAGCTGCGTTTGTCGAAGTCGACGGCACCACCCTGCGTTGGGACCCGCGGGATATGACCAACCCGCTCTTGGGTTCGGTCCACGATCCCATCTACCAGGGAGCCCGCCGCGACCTTGCCGACACCGGCGTGCCTGAGCCCAAGCCGGGTCTGGCCACCGACGCCCACGGTGGCATCCTGTTCATCGACGAGATCGGCGAGATGGACCCCATGCTGCAAAATAAGCTGCTGAAGGTGCTGGAGGACAAGCGGGTCTTCTTCGACTCGGCCTACTACGATCCCAGCGACCCCAACGTTC
>JAEZLU010000116.1 GCA_023415075.1 Bacillota bacterium | reverse complement strand
CCTTTTCGGAATAAAGAACCGAGCGCAGTATAACCGGCTCGGAAATAAGCAATTATTGTTTACTGGATGCCAAGTTTCTTCATCACGTCGCCAGTGATATCCTGGCCACCGTGAATCACCACGGCTGTCGGCATAACGACCGCCAGACCTTTGACATCTGCCACTTCCTTGATCGCCGCCATTACTTTGTCCTCAATCGGCTTGATCAGTTCCTGCTGCCGAAGGCTTAGCCGTTGCTGAATCTGGGCCGAGTATGCTTCGCGCTCTTTGTCGTTGGCCATGGTCGGCGCTTTTGCGGCAAAATCTTTCTGGGCCTGTTCGACTTCGGCGTTGAAGGTTTCCCCGGCTTTTTTGAAATCAGGGTGAGCCCTCATCACGTCATCGACATTTACCTTGCCGATGTTCGAAGGCGCGGCCGCCGCCTGCAGCGTACCAGTCTGGGAGACCGCAAGGCCGGCAATACTCAGAACAAACACCGCCGCCACGACGATGCAGACAATCTTAACCTGTTTTTTCTCGATTTTAAGCATTTTACCCCTCTTTCCGCAGTAAGGCAGAATTTTATACTACTTCATTATAGCAGGGACCTGCCTGCCGTTCAAGGACAAATATTCTACAAATTCCCTACCAGCCTTAGCCAATGGTCATTTGTCGTAAAGATATATTCGGCGCTCAAAAACTCGTGGAGTTTGTAACGGATGGCGAATTCGTTATGGCCGGAAACCGGAGTTCTTTCCAGGCGCAGCGACCAGTTGCCGCCCAGTTCCTGTTTTAGCCAGACGAGTGCCGCCTTGTCGCTGAAATTATATTTCAAGCCGGCTTCAGACTGCGGACCCAGTCGATGGCCAAAGCCGGGCGCAAATATCCAGGTCATCGTCCCGGGAATAAAGGTGACTTCGGCAAACACCTCGTCCTTTTGTCCCAGATAGCTGCCCACATGCAGCCTGGCCGAGGTGTTGTCGGTTCTCCGGCCCATATCGAGGTAGCCTTCGAGCGCCACCTTATACTTTGTGGTTTCGGCATTTATCGCCAACTCACTGTCCACGCCAGGCTTGAGGACGGTTTTGAGGTTCAGGCTGTAACGCTTGACCATCGGCTGGGCTACCGCCACCCCGGCGGCCATCTGCCGGAAATATTCGCCGTGCCGTTCGACAAAGGCAACCGGCAGGCCGCGCATGACCTGGGCGGTCTCCTCTACCGCCGGCCTGGCTTCCAGCAGCAGAAAGTTGGGAATGGTCTTGGAACGCAGTGAAACCATGGCGTCCTGCACAAGCGGGCCGCTCGGCATGAGCGAGAGTTTTACCGTCGTCACCGTCCCGGCGGTTATCTCCAGGTTGGCCCGGAATTCAGGTAGCTGGGCCGCAAGAATTTCTCGGATGACCGACTTGGAAACGCTGCCGGCCCAGTCTACCGACTCCACCGGCATACCGATAAGCACCTGGCCGAGTTTGCCTTCGATATCGCCCATGTCCTGGCGCACGAGTGCGGCGGCGGCGGGCGCTATTGCCCCCATGTCCGTCTCGAGGACAACCCGCCGCACGATGTCGCCCCAGGGGGCAAGGCGAACGGCTACGAGGGTGGTCTCGCCCGGGGTTATGGCTACCTCCTGCACTGAGTAGCCCACAAGCACCCGGTCGAAGACTTCTTTGATAATTTTTTCATATGTCCCCCGGCTACTTTCAACCTCGGCAATCTTGCGGCCGGCCAGTACGTGCTCGCCGACGGTGGCGACACTTTGTTCCATCCGCTTGATTACCCGGGCCGGTGGCGGCACATCGCCGGCGGTAACGCTGACAGTCACCGCCTCGACCGAGCTGCTCTGCGCACCGGCAGTCCCCGAAAGCGCCGCCAGCAAAACCGTTATCGACAATAGGCCTACCCAAGCCAGTCTTGTAATCGCCGCCACCTCCCGCGAGGGCCTTTGATACACCGAGAGCCAGGCCTAGGCCTGACTCTCCGTTCCCTTAGAATTACCCGCTAGAATTGTCCGCCGAAGCTGAAGTGGAACTTGCCGCCTTCGTCGCCCCTGCCATAATCCACGCGGATGGGGCCGAGGGGGGTTGTTATCCGCAGGCCGGCGCCAACGGAGTACTTGAGGCCGTTGGTGCTGTTGCCGCTGCCACTGCCGCCCCAGGTCTTGCCTGAATCGCCGAAGACTACGCCTTCGATTTTCTTGGCAATCGGGAAGCGGTACTCGGCAGTCCCCAGCACCATTTTATTGCCTTTGAACTCGTCGTCGTTGTAACCGCGGAGGGATTCGCCGCCGCCGATGGCAAACATTCCGGCCTCCGGCATCTTGCCGTCGGCGTAGCCGGCCATCAGTCTGACGGCGATGACCTGGCTATGACCAACCTTGAAGTACTGGCGGTCCTCAGCAGAGTACTTGTTGAAGTTGAAATCGCCGCCGAACGCCTTGCCGGCAAATTCGGCCGACAGCGAGAAGCGCGAGCCCTCGCTCGGGTTGAAGACATTGTCGCGGGAATCGAAGACCCGCATCAGAGTCACGCTGCGGGTAACGCCGAAGTTGTCTTTCAGGTACTGGGCGTTATAGTTGGCATCGTAGTGGGCGGTATCGCTTGGATCAGCCGCGTAGTCCACCCGGTCGTTGATATACTTAACGAATTCGTCACGGCGATCCTTGAGGGTGACAAAGTACTGGGTGTACTCGCCAGCCGGCCGACCCAGCGTCAGCTCCCAGCCCGTTCTCTTCTTGTCGTAGGTCGCCCTGGTCGCCCGGTAATCGCCATTATAACCGTAGTCGGTATAGCGATTAGTCATGTTATAGACGGAGGCGCCGATCGAGGTCTGCTTATCGTCCAGCCAGGGCCGGAAGTAGCTTAGCTCGTAGTTCTTGTATTGGTCGTGGCCGCCGAACTCCCAGTGAACCTTGACTTTATCGCCGGTCCCTCTGAAGTTGTTGTCGCCGACTTCGATGATGCCTATCATGCCGTCGTTCTGGCTGTAGCCGCCGCCGATCGAAAATACGCCGGACTTCTGTTCGACCACGCTGGCCTCAAGGATGACGGCGTTGGGCTCTTTGCCGGGGTTGAGCTTCATGTTGACATCTTCGAAGTAGCCGAGGTTGTACACCTTTTGCATACTCCGTTTGGCGTCTTTGACGTTGAAGGCCTCACCTGGTTTTAGTTTCATCTCGCGGGTGATAACATAGGCTTTGGTCTTCTCGTTGCCTTTGATTGTTATCCCTTCAAGCATGCCTTCGTTGATGGTGACGGTGAGCTCCCCGCCCGGACTCATCGCAACATCGCTCACCCGGGCCAGGATATAACCCTGGTCATGGTAGTACTGTTCGACGGCGCGGGCATTGTCGTTCAGGGTCTTGCTGTTGAGTACCGTGCCGGGGCTAAGCGCCAGCAGGCTCTTGATCTTGTCGGTAGAAACCTTGGTGTTGCCCTTGATGACAATTTCCTTCAAGGACGGGTTTTCCATAACTGTATAGGTGATCTTGACGCCTTCCGGTACTTCGGTAAAGTTGGCTACTACGTCAAAAAAGCTGCCTAGCTCATAGATGGCCCGCATATCCTGCTGTACCTTTTCCGGGCTGAGCGTGTCGCCAGGCTTAAGCTTGACCACCGCCAGTATCTGGCTTTCCGGCACGCTAGTGTTGCCGGTGACGCTGACGGCGGTGACCTTCTTACCGGCAAGGTCGGCAGCATGGCTGGGGGCCACTGAGCTAAACACAATTCCTAGTGTGATAAAAGCTGCAAGGAACAGGTACCCAAAGTGCCTCCTCGCTTTCATGCATTACCTCCTTTATTAAGTTTATTGGCCGCGCAGCGACTTTCCGGCAGCCCGGATGATCTTTTGCATCTCATCCGGGGAAAGCAGATTCTCCGTTTCCGCCGGCTTGGCGCGCTCGGTTTTCTCGCGGCGCTCATTGGCCGGCACAACAGCTTCTGTTGGAGTTGTGCTTGTCACCTTCGCAGTAGCCGGCCGCTGATCCTCGACCTGGACCGAAGCGGCGGTCTCGCTGGCCACTTTAGCCACCGGCGCGGCTTTTACCTCAGGCGCGGCTAACGGCACCGGGATAGCCGCGGTGCGCTCGTTTACCAGCCAGTAGGCGCCGAAACCGGTGGAAATAATGGTGATGGCGAAGACAAAAGACAGCGCCTGACGCATGAGCGGCTTGCAGTACCACCGCGGCTGCGGCAAGCTGGTTTCGCGGGCGCGCTGAAGTTCGGCCTGAGCCAGTAACAGGTCAAGCTCGCCGCGAATTGTGCTGTCTTTGCCAAAAGACTCTTCCGCCCGCGTCAGCCAGACTTTGGCCGACTGCAGGTGGCGAGACATTTGTTTTTTTAAATCCGCCATTTCCACCACTCCTATTATAGCCACTATACATAGTCATGGGAAGAGGCCAGATTATGGTCGCCGCAAAAACGGCAAAACAGAGGGTTTTCTGGTCTTTTGGGGGATATATGTCATTATTACGCCCTTTTTTAGCCACTTTTCTGGCTACAGCGAGTTCTTCATATCCTGCATCAGCCGCGACAGGATACCCCGCACCCGCCTGATGCCCTGCTTCTGCAGCCGATAAATATGGGAAATGCTCATATCGAGCGACTCGGCCAGTTGCTTTGGTTCGCGCTCTTCCAGATACATGCCGGCAAGCACTGTCTGTTCGTTGGTCGGCAGGCGTCCCATCGCCTGGCGGACCTGTTCCATCAGGAAGTTTTGCTCGGCCTGGACGGCTACTGCGGGCGCACCGTCAACCAAATAATCTTTCAGGGTCAGGCTGCCGTCCTCCACCGGGCTGTCGATATACACCCAGTTCTGCTTGCCTTCGCGGACCACGTAATTGATTATCCGCCCGCGGATGCGGTGCAGGGCGTATAGGCTGAAAGCCACGCCGCGGGTATGGTCAAAGGATTCAGCGGCCTCAATCAGACCGACGGTGCCTTCCTGGATAAGGTCCATGGTAGTCGGCTCATCGGCTTGCCAGCGGAGGCCAATCTTGAAGACCAGCGGCTGGTAATGCTCAATAAGCCGGCGGCGGCTGCCCAGGTCGCCATGTTCCTTGTAGGCTTCCCAGAGCGCCTTCTCCTCGTCGGCGGTCAGGAGTTTTATTTTTTTTAATTCCGCCAGATAATGATTGAGCACTTTTTCTCATCCCCGGTCAGAAATTAAATCTGGCCTCAAAGCCGATACGGCGGTTGGCGTATTCGTCCTTCGCCCAATTAAGGCTCAGGCGGGGGCTCAGGTCGTAGCGGGCATATGCGCTGGTTTCCTTATGGTCGACCCCCAGCGTGTAGCTGAGGAACAGGCGGTCGGTGATATACTTGCCGATTTCCACGTTGTATACTTCCCGGTCGCCGGGCGCCGGCGCCTTGCCGCTCGTACCGCCGGAAGAGTCGTTTGAAAGTGTGCCGCGCACCAGCCGGAATTCGTCGACCCCGAAGGTGTTCCTAAATGTGCTTTCGGCCTCCACCATAAACCGCATCTGCAAACCGGCGTCAAGAAGAGTTATCAGCTCTTCGCGGCCAAAAGCGCCGCCGCTGCCGCCCGCTTGGTTCTTATCGTAATAGCGGCTGCGCAGCGTAAGCAGCGACATTATCTCCGGCTGGCTCATGCCCGGCTCGGAACTCAGGCGAAACGCCATCGCGTTCAGCGGGCCGTTAACCGCCAGGTTCACCTTGGTCATTTCCAGCTTGGTGTTGGCTGTCAGCCGGATAACCGGCAATAGCGAGCCGTATTGGGTAAAATCCGCGGTGGCGCTGTCCACCTGGAAGGCGGTGTGCAAATAGTTCACCGTCCCCCGTACCGCGGAAAACCGGCCTGACGCTGACGGGGCCAGGGTAGTGCCGACAAATTTGGCCTTACCCTCGATCCACAGGTCAAAAAAGTACGGGTTGCTCAGGTGGACTTTTTTGCCGGCGACAACTTCGAGATCAAGCCCGATATCGAGGCCGGTCGGCGAAAATTCAGGTATAAAGGGAATGCTGGCGGTCATATTTTCAAAAACCAGTTGTCCGCCAAGGATTGGCCGGCCGCTGTCGGTCGAATTCAAGGTCAGGGTCCCGTTCAAAGGTCCTTTGAAGTATTTGTTGCTGACCGACAAATTATCCAGAACAAGCAAAATACGGTAATCGGCGAGGGCAAGACCATTCACGGCGGCCGTGCCTGTCACCCGGTAAGAACCGGCCCCCATCCGGCCGTCGAAGGTTTTTATATTTATTTTATCACCTTCGAACTGAATATCAACCCCTACTTTCTGGACAGGCTCGGCCAACGAGGTCAGCTTCAGCGTGCCATCGGCAACGGTCAGGCTGCCGTAAATGAGGGGTTGGGCCAAAGTGCCGCCGATCGTCACCTCGCCTTTCGTTTCCCCGGCGGCCCAGGCCACCTCCTTGGTGAGCAAAGGCAGTATACTCAAATTGGCCTGCTCCAGGCGCACTTTGAGATCCATCTGGTCGGCGGCCGTCGCTCTGGCCCGCCCTTCTTTGTTCAAGGCGTCCAGGGGAATTTTCCCGTAGGCGCTGGCCCGGTAAGGGCCTTTCGTCAGCAGCAGCTGGTTGACATCGATGCTGCCCTTGTCGAGAACGAAGAGGCCGTACAAAACGTCGAAGGTGGCGTTGTCCACACCGCCGCCGTCAATTTCGAGCGATACTGCGGCATGAGGGCTGTAGGTGGTGCCGGAGACCTGGGCGGTAAAGGTTAACTTACCCTTGGGATCGACTGTTGTATCCAGCCAGGCGGTCAACAGGCCGGCGTCAAGGCCACGGCCGCCGATTTCCAGGTCCAGCGGCCCGTCAAGGGACGCCGTTCCTTTGGCGGCCAGCGTACCGCTGCCTTGTTTGGCGTAGAAGCGGTTGATGGTTACGATATTGTTCTCCAGCGAAACGTCGACATCGATATTCTCCAGCGGATAATTCTTTATCTTGCCGTTGGTCATGTTGCCTGACAACCAAATGCTGGGCTTTGCCACCGTGCCGCCCAGTTGCACCTGGCCGTCGAGCCGGCCGTCTATCCCCTTGGCCGGAACGTTGAGAATCGCCAGCAGACTGGCGACGCTGCCGTTCTCGGCGCTCAGGTTGCCGTAGATAGTGCCGGGCGTGAAGTTGATGCCGCCGGCGAAGGAAAACTTGCCGCCGCCCTGGGAAAAGCCGAAAACAGGCACGTCGAGCCGCTCGCGGGTCGCACTGATCTGGCCGCCGATATCACTCAGTTCCTGGCCGTTTAGTTTTAGGCTCTTGGCGGCGATGGCCCCGCTAAAGACAGGACCCTCCAGTGTCCCGGTCAACTTGCCGTCGAAGTTGGCCAGGCCGCTCACCGGGTAGGGGAAGTTAACCTGAAGGGTAGCCAGTTCGATATCACGGGCGATAATGTCGAGGTCGAGCCGGTTGTCGGCGGTTATCGTCCCGCCCAGGCGGACCTGGGCGTTGAGCGAGTCAACCACAAAGTCCTTAAGTTCGGTTGACCGGCCCTGGCGTCGATAAGTGCCCTCGGCTCTGGCGATCAGCTGCCCGCGGAAACTGCCCTCGGTTAGCTTTAGCTTGCCAACGGCGGTAAAATTGGCCAGCGGACCGGTTATAGTGATCTCATTGTCTACGTTGCCTGTCAGCCGTTCTCCCGGCATAATCAATTTGACGATATTTTCGGCCCTGGCCTTGCGGGTTGTCAGCGCCAGATTGAGTTCCCGGTCGCCAGTGAGGCCGATGCTGCCGCGCACCTGATGGCTGGTTGCGCCATACGACGCCTCCACGCCGTGCAGAGTTACGGCGGCCGGGGTAACCGTAAGGGCACCCTTGGCCAGGGTAAACGGCTGATAGAGCGCCTGGCCGTTATAGGCCGTAAAGCGGGCCGTTATCACCGGTGTGTCGGCCGTTCCGGCCACCTGGCCTTCGCCGTCGGCCGTCCCGGCAAGGTCAAAGCCGCCGGCCTGGGCCGCCAGAACCGATAAAGGCACTCCCTGGGCAAAGAACGTCAAATTCAGCCGGCCGTTATCCACGCTGCCTTTGGCTGAAAGCAGACCGGGCGCGAAATCCAGCGACAGATAATCGACCGTCAGCCGCGGGCCGTCGCGGAAGAAGCCGCAGGACAAGCTGGCGTAAGGAATGTTTGCCAGGTGGCCGGCGCGGAAGCTGGCGGTGCCGGCTATTTTGGCGGCAGCCAGATTTTGTACGCCTTCCAGCCGGCAGTCGACGTCGCCGCGACCGGTCGCGCCTATACCCGGGATTGGTAACGCCGCCAGATCGATATCGCGGCCGCTCACCTGCAAACTATACTGCTTCTTGTCAAGGGAAACCGTACCGCTGCCGCTAAGCCGTCCGCCGAGGGCGGCTGCCTGCAGCTCTTTTATCGTAAGCGCCGACTCGACAAGGCTGAACTTGGCCGTCGCTCCGGTTACCTGATAGCCATCAACCTCGCCGCTCGCCAGGCGGACTTCGCCGCTGGCCACCGGCCGTCCGGAAGTGCCGCCGACAGTCACCGTAAACGCAAGCGGGCCGCGCAGCGGCAAGGTGGCGTCAACGGCGGTCGGGTCAAAGTTATCGGCTGTTACTGTCAGGCCGAGCACCGGCTCGACCTGGTCGGTGGCGATTTTGCCACGGACGGTTACGCCTTGGCCATAAACCTTGGCTGTAAGCGGAAAGAGGAAAACCTGTTTATCGCTGAAAGCGACGCTGCCGCGCGTTTCCCGCACCGGCAGGCCGGCGACCTCAACATCGACGCCGGCCAGTTCGGCTTCGCCGGCGAATGCGGTCTCGTCCTTATCGCGCCTGATAATGACTTCAAGCTTGCCGAGGCGCCCGGCTAAAGGCTTGACGGCAAACTGCGCCGGCACCAGGGCTTTGAAGTCGCCTAGCGGCAGGTTTGCCGCGCTCACCGCCAAAATCGACGGGCCTTGTTTATTAACCCGGCCGGTTACGTCAAGTGGCGCCCCTTCGTATGTAGCGTTGACCTTCATGGTCACTTCCGGTTTGCCGGCAAAATCAAATACGCCGTTGATGTCATCAAGCTGCCACTGGCCTTCCGGCATTCGGACGGCAAGCGTGCCTTTCTCCAAGGTGATTTTGCCGGCGAACGCCGATTCATCCGAGCGCGTCCGTTCCAATAGCGCATCAGTATTCCAGCTGCCGTCTGCCTGGCGGGTAAGGTAGAGCTGCGGCTTTTCCACGACAAGCTCCCGCACGGCGTTAACCGGCGCGACTCCGCTCACAAGAGCCAGCGGGTTGAACACCACCGAGACCGTTTCGCCGGTCAGCAGCGGCTGGCCGCGGTCGTCGCGCACGGTGACGTCGGTTATAAATATCCGGTTGATTGACTTTAATTCCAGGCTGCCGACAGTAACCGTGCCACCCAACGCGGTGGACAGTTCGGCCGCCAGCCGGCCACTCATCCCGGCCAT
>JAEZLU010000088.1 GCA_023415075.1 Bacillota bacterium | reverse complement strand
GGGTTGAGCGGCAGCACCTTAAAAAGGTTGTTGATGAAGCCCCAGTTTTTCTGCTGGAAGTCGGTATACTTGTCGAAGACCGCCTGCAGGTCGGCCGGCACCTCATCAGCCACCGGCTTTTGCAGGTAAGAAAGCTGTTCGTCATATTTTCCGCCCACTGAAATCCCTCCGCTACATTTTCTCTTTAGACAGGCTTTACCGGCAGCGAAGCCCGCAGCAACTGCTCTAGTTCGGCCACGGTAGGCCGGCGGAAATTGTTGTTAAGGTTGGCGGCCTGGCCGGCGATGGCCGCATACTCGGCAATTTCCGCGCCGCTATATACCTCGTCTCCTGCCAGCAGCCCGCTCATCAGTCCTCTGAACTCGTCGACCGTGCCGACGCCGATGGCCGCCAGGATGGCCGCCGCCCTCGCCGGGGCAAGCGTCTCATGCTGCCGCAGGAACTCGGCCAATAGCAGACCGTTGGCCCGTCCGTGAGGCACCTCGCGGAAATAAGTGAGCGAGTAGCCCAAGGCGTGGACCGAGGTTGTGCCGGTATGGCTGATGACGATACCGCCCAGCAGGGATGCGTACATAAGCTCTTCCCGCTCGGCCAGGCTCAGGCTGCCGGCCGCCAGGGCCTGTCGCGCCGCCCCGAAGGCCCGTAGGCCGGCCAGCGCCAGGCAGTCGCTCAGCGGCGTGGACCGGTTGGACAGGTAGCCCTCCAGGTTGTGGGACAGGGCGTCGGCGGCGGCATTCAGCGTCAGGGTCGGCGACTGGGTCTGGGTGTAGCGGGCGTCAAGAAACGCCACCCGCGGGAAAATGGTCGGATCGGCGAAGCTGCGTTTGGTCCGCCGCTCGTGGTCAATAAGGATGGCATAGGGGGTGATTTCGCTGCCGGTGCCGGCAGTAAGCGGCACGGCGACAATCGGCAGCGGGGCCGCAGCAAAGCCGCCGGCAAACAGCTGGCTACCGGCGATGTCGTTTACCGCCAGCACGGCGATGGCCTTAGCCGCATCCAGGGGCGAGCCGCCGCCGATGGCGATTATCACCGCCGGGCCGAACTCCCTGGCGAAGGCGCCGCCAGCCTCCACGCCGGCGATGGTCGGATTTTCCTCGACCTTGTCATAGACCTTCCAGGCCACCCCGCCCTGGTCGAGCACGCTGGTGACGTCGGCAAGGGCGCCGCTCACCCGGGCCGAGTTCCGGCCGGTAACGAGCAGGGCCTTCTTGCCCCAGCGGGTGAGCTCGCCGGCGTTCTTGCCGATGCACCCGCTGCCGAAATGCACCTTGGTCGGCGCAAAAAAACTGAACTGCATTGTATCTTCCTCCCATTATAGCTGTAATAGTTGCTTAATAACGTATTCTAATTTTTCCCGCCCGAATCCTTTAACAACTGCCGATAGCGGAAATATTATCAGCATATGGATTTATCCGGAGCCCAGGGGAGGAGTACACCCATGGCAATAAACAAAGACATCCCGACCGGGCCGGGCCGGGACGACGACATCTGCGGCTACCGCGCCCCCGAGGCCGCGCATGGCTTCAGCCGGGGCCAGTTCATCATCATGGCCCTCGGCAACATCATCGGCTCAGGCATCTTTCTCGCCAGCGGCACCATCCTCGATATCGCCGGCCGCTGGACGCCGCTGGCCTACCTTCTCGGCGGCCTGATCATGAGCTGTCAGGTCTCCTTCACCCTCGAGATGACCATCGCCACCCCGGCCCGCGGCTCCTTCAAGGTGCACGCCCAGCAGATTTTCGGCCGCTGGTGGGGCTATACCATCGGCTGGATGTTCTGGACAAGCGGCGTGCTCGGCATGGCCAGCGAGGTCACCGCCTGCGCCCTCTTTATGCGCCTGTGGTTTCCCGCCTGGCCGCTGTGGTCCTTCAGCCTGCTGTTCGCCGCCCTCATCACCCTCATCAACCTGAACGACGTCAAAGGCCTGAGCAAAATCGAGTTTGCCCTGGCCTCGGTGAAAATCGCCGCCCTTGTCCTGTTCATCCTAACCGGGCTGGCCATCCTCCTCGGGCTGCCGCCCGGTCACCCCGGCGCCGCCGCCCCTCCGTCCGGCCAGCCGCAGCCTGGCCTTGAGGGAGTACCGGCGTCCATGATTCTCGTCCTGTTCGCCTATACCGGCACCGGCATAATGGGCCTGGCGGCGGCGGAAACCAGGCAGCCGGCCAAAACGGTGCCGGCGGCCGCCGCTTTTGTCACCTTCGGCATCACCGGCCTGTACACCGCAGCCGCCGCCCTGCTGGTCGCCCTGCTGCCGGCCGGGGCCGCCGGCGCCAACACCAGTCCCTTTGTCGCCATCCTGGCCCTGCTGGACGTCCCCCACGCCGCCGACATCCTCAACTTCATCCTGGTGACCGCCGCCCTGTCCTCACTGAACTCCCAGGTCTACAGCGCCTCCCGCATGCTGCTTTCCCTGGCCGAAAACCGACAGGCGCCGCGGCTGGCCGCCTACCGCAGCCGGCAGGGCGTCCCGGTCGCCGCCGTCATCCTCAGCGGCCTGGTGCTGCTGGCGACCGCCCTCCTGGCTTACACCCTGCCGGAAAAGCTGTTTCTCTACACCGTCAGTGCCAGCGGCGTCCTGGCCCTTGTCAACTGGCTGAGCATCACCGCCACCCATTACTTCTACCGCCGCCACCTGCTGGCCAACTGCCCCGGCAAACTGCGCTACAAGTCGCCCGGCTACCCGTACGCCTCCTGGCTGATCTTCGCCCTCATCCTCCTCAGCCTGGCCTCGGCGCCCCTCTACCCTGACCAGCTGCCCGGCCTGTACGCCGCCGCCGTCATCCTCGTCCTCATCGCCGCCTCCTACCGCCTGCTGCCCGGCGCCAGGCGCTAGCACCATTTGCCAGGCCGCCGCCGACAGGAACGCCCGCCGGCCTGTCGAATACCAGCAGGTACACCTGGGCGCCGACCCATCCACCCACCACGCGAAGGAGGCTACCGATGTTCGACTACTTCAACGGAACGATGCAGACCGTACTGGCCTTTTTCTACAACCTCACCACCACGCTGGGCTTTCCCAATTACGGCCTGGCCATCATCCTGCTGACCGTTTCCATCAAATTCCTCCTATACCCCCTAACCCTCAAGCAGGTAAAATCGATGAAGGCCATGCAGGATCTGGGTCCACAGCTCAAAGCCCTCCAAACCAAGTACGCCGACGATAAAGCCAGGCAGCAGGCCGAAATCGCCGACCTCTACAAAAAAGCCGGCATCAACCCGTTGGCCGGCTGCCTGCCGCTGCTCATTCAGATGCCCTTTCTCACCGGCATATTCTACGCCATCCGCGGCTTTGCCTACGCCAGCCAGCCGAGTTTCCTGTGGATAAAGAACCTGGCCGTCAGCGACCCCCTCTACATACTGCCGCTGCTGGCCGCCATCACCACCTACGTCTCCTCCCAGCAGACGACGGGCGACAGCCAGCAAAGCAAAACCATGCTGCTGGCCATGCCGCTCTTCATCGGCTACATGACCGTCCAGTTCCCGGCCGGCCTTGGCCTGTACTGGGTGGTAAGCAACCTCGTCCAGATCGTCCAGCAATGGTTCATGTTCCGCAAACCGGCGGCAGCCCGCTAGCCGGTCGGCCCTCAAGCTCAGGCCCCCGCAGGGGCTTGAGCTTTTTTTACTGTGCGAAAAAAATAATGGAAATAATCCTGGGGTCCTATTGCCATAGCTGCCGCCAGTTGGTATAATATAAATAAAGTTTGTTAATTAATAATAATTATTGTTCAGGAGGGTACATAATGAAAAAGTACGTTTGCACCATCTGCGGTTATGTTCATGAGGGCGATGCCCCGCCGGCTGCCTGTCCCCAGTGTAAGGCCCCTGCTGCCAAATTCAGCGAACAGACGGCCACCACGCTGGCCTGGGCCGATGAACACAGGATCGGCGTAGCCGCCGATGTCGACCCCCAGATCGTCGAAGGCCTGAAAATGAATTTCATGGGCGAATGCACCGAAGTCGGCATGTACCT
>JAEZLU010000343.1 GCA_023415075.1 Bacillota bacterium | reverse complement strand
TCAGCGCCTTCCTGGAAAGCTCGGGCATCAAGGACAAGATCAACCACACCACCTGCGTTATCCCCGGATATACGGCGGTGCTGAGCGGCAAACTCAAGGAGAAATCCGGCTGGAACGTACTGGTCGGCCCGCAGGAAGCGGCCGGCATCCCGGCCTTCGCCAAAGCGCACTTCGCCTAAGCTGACTTTGGAGGCATGTCCCGGTGAACGAGTACAGCGTGCTGTTTCAGCCTGACAACAAAAAAGTCGCCGTCGCCGCCGGCACCGACCTCCTGACCGCCGCCCGCCTGGCGGGGGCCGGCCTTAAGTGCGGCTGCGACGGCGCCGGCACCTGCGGCAAATGCCTGGTGCGTGTGGTCAGCGGCCGGACGGAAAGGGAAGGGCCGGCGGCGGGCGTCCTGGCTGTCGCCTGCCGGACCCGGGTGGCCGGCGACCTGGTGGTCGAGATACCGGCGGCTTCGCGCCTGGACGGCCAGCAGGTGCTTGTCGACGGCCCGGCTGCCGGCTGTACAGCCACCGGCCGCCAGGCCTTTCCCTTCGAGCCGCTGTGCAAAAAAATCAGCCTCGCCCTCACGCCGCCGAGCCTGGCCGACGCCACCGGCGACGCCGGACGGCTGGCGCTGGCTTTCAAACAGGCCACCGGCCTCGACGTCTGCCTCGAGCTGCCTGAGCTCAAGGCGCTGCCGGCGGCGGTGCGGGCCGGCGGCTGGTCTATCGACGTCACCTACGAGCCGGCCGGCGGCGCGGCAAAGCTTGTCGCCGTCGAGCCCGCCGGCGCCGCCGAAGGGCTGTGGGGTCTGGCGGTCGACGTCGGCACGACAACCGTCGCCGCCTACCTCGTCGACCTGGCGACCGGCCGCACCGTCGGCAAGGCCGGCAGCCATAACCGGCAGGCCGCCTACGGCGACGACGTCATCACCCGCATCATCCACGCCGATGAAGTAGACGCCGGCCTGGCCGAACTGCAGCAGGCCATCGTCGCCACCATCAACGACCTGACGGCCGGCCTGGCCGCGAAGGCCGGCGTGGCTACCGGCGACATCCGTTCGCTGGTGGTCGCCGGCAACACCACTATGACCCATCTGCTCCTGGGGCTGCCGTCGGCCAACATCCGCCTGGAGCCTTACGTGCCGGCGGCCAGCCACTTTCCGCCGGTTAGAGCCGGCGAGCTCGGCCTGTCCGCCCACCCGCGGGCCTTAGTCCATTGCCTGCCGGCGGTGGCCAGCTATGTCGGCGGCGACATTGTTGCCGGTGTGGCCGTCAACGGCATGGCGGCCGAGGAGCCGCTGACCCTCTTCCTCGACATCGGCACAAACGGCGAGATGGTGCTGGGAAGCCGCGACTGGCTGGTGTGCTGCGCCTGCTCAGCCGGCCCGGCCTTCGAGGGAGCAGGCATCACCCACGGCATGCGGGCCTCCCCCGGGGCCATCGCCGGCCTCACCATTGATCCGGAGACTTACGAAGTTGCCTACAGAACGGTCGACGGCCTGCCGCCCCAGGGTCTGTGCGGCTCGGGCCTCATCGACGCCCTGGCCAAGCTGCGCCAGGCCGGCGTCATCGACCGGGCCGGCCAGTTGCAGGACCTGCCGACCCCCCGGCTGCGCCGGGGCCAGAGCGGCCGCGAGTTCGTCCTGGCCTGGGCCGGTAAAACAGTCGGCGACATCGTCCTTACCGAGGCCGACATCAAGAACCTGCTGCGGGCCAAAGCGGCGGTATACGCCGGCGTCCGCAGCCTGCTCAAAATGGTCGAGCTCGACCTGGCGGCCATCAAGCGCGTATATATCGCCGGCGGCTTCGGCAGCTACCTGAACATTGCCGACGCCGTCAACATCGGCCTTCTCCCCGACCTGCCGGCGGCCGAGTACGTTTTTCTCGGCAACGCCTCAGTCCAGGGGGCCTACGCCGCCTTGACCTCGGCGGCCGCCCTGGCAGCGGCCGGGGAACTGGCCGACAAGCTGACCTATATCGAACTGTCGGCCGGTAACCTGTTTATGGACGAATTCATCTCGGCCCTGTTCCTGCCCCATACCGACCTCGGCCTCTTTCCCTCGGTCGGCCGGGAGCCCAAGAAACCTTAGGAGGAACCGATATGGCAAAGCAGATCGCGGTGGCCGGCAAGGGCGGGACCGGCAAAACCACCTTCACCTCGCTTCTCATCCGCTACCTCATCGAGCACGGCAAGCGGCCAATCCTGGCCGTTGACGCCGACCCCAACGCCAACCTCAACGAAGCCCTCGGGGTCGAGCGCGGCCAGACGATTGCCGACGTCATCGCCCAGACCAAGGACGCCAAGGGCTTGCCGGCCGGCATGACCCAGGAGATCTTCATTGAATACAAGCTGCAGGCGTCGATGGTCGAGACCAAGGATGTCGACCTTCTGGTGATGGGCGGCCCGGACGGCCCCGGCTGCTACTGTTTCCCCAACAATATCCTCCGCAAGCACCTCGACGGTCTAGCCGGCAGCTACGCCTATGTCGTCATGGATAACGAAGCCGGCATGGAGCATATCAGCCGGCGGGTCACCAGCGACATCGACGTCCTGTTCATCGTCAGCGACGCGTCGGCCCGGGCCATCCGCTCGGCCGGCCGGGTGCGCGAGCTTGTAACGAGCCTGAAGACGCCGGTAAAGGAAATCTACCTTATTGTCACCAAAACCCAGGCCGGCGATCTGACGGCCCTCGACAAGGAAATAGCCGCCACCGGTTTGACAGTAATCGGCACCATTCCCTATGACGGCGAGGTAGCCCGCTTTGATCTCGAAGGTCGTCCGCTGTTCGATCTGCCGGCCGCTTCGGCGGCCGTCACGGCGGTGGGCGAAATTTTACAGAAAATCGGCCTGTAAAGTCAGAAAAAAGTCAGCGAAAAGTCGGAAAGGAGACAGGTTATGGCGGTACAAATTCTAAAGGAAAGAAATACCGGCAAAATCAACACCGTGACCATCGGCGCCGCGAAAGAGCAGGGGGGGACGCGGACGAGCGTCGTCACCGTCGGCGGCGACGCGGCCTTGCCGTTCCTGCATTTTGAAGGCGAGATGCCCCACAAACCGGTCATCGCCATAGAAGTCCAGAGCCGCGTGCCCGAGCAGTGGAACGACACCCTCAAAAAGCCGTACGCCGACGTGCTGGCCGACCCGGCGGCCTGGGCCAAGAAGTGTGTCGACAAGTACGGCGCCGAACTGATTTACCTCAAGCTGAGTAGTGCCGACCCCGATCTGGAAAATCATTCGCCGGAAGAGTGCGTGAAGATCGTCAAGAGCGTACTGGCGGCCGTCGGTGTGCCGCTCATCGTCGTCGGCTGCGGCAATGAGGAGAAGGATAACGCCGTCATGCCGGCGGTGGCCGAAGCGACGGCTGGCGAGAACCTCCTCATCGGCGTGGCTGAGCAGGAAAACTACAAGTCGGTAGTGGCGGCGGCCATGGTTCACAAGCACAACGTAATCGCCCTGACGCCCTGCGACATCAATATCTGCAAGCAGCTCAACATATTGATAACCGAGATGGGCCTCGGCCTCGACCGGGTGGTCGTCGACCCCGGCGCCGGCGGCCTGGGCTACGGTATCGAATATACTTACTCCATCCTTGAGCGCGGCCGCCTCGGCGCCCTCCAGGGCGACAAGATGCTGTCGACGCCGGTTATCGCCACCGTCGGCCACGAGGCCTGGCGGGCCAAGGAAGCCAACGCGCCGGCCGCCGATTTCCCGGCCTGGGGCGATCAGAGCGAACGCGGCATCCTGTGGGAAGCGATGACAGCGACCGCTCTGCTGCAGGGCGGCGTCCACATCCTGGTGATGCGCCACCCGGAAGCCATAAGCCTTGTGCGCAAGAACATCGGTGATCTGATGGTCCCGCAGGCCGTCTAGAAAGTTAAGCGAAGACAGGGAGGATAACGCATGATTCTCATCGGCGAACGTATCAACGGGATGTTCAAGGATATTGGCAAAGCCGTCCAGGAGTGGGACCCCGCTCCGCTGCAGGACTGGGCCAAAAAACAGGAGGCGGCCGGGGCCCATTATCTCGACATTAACACCGGCCCGAACGCCGAAGACCAGGTCAAGACGCTGAAATGGATGGCCGAGGCCGTCCAGGAAGTAACCAACCTGCCGCTTTGCTTGGACTGCACCAACTTCGACGCTATCGAAGCGGCCCTGGCCGTCCTCAAACGGCCGGGGATGATAAATTCCTGCAAATGCGAGCAGGAAGAGATCGACCGCCTGTTTCCGCTGGCCGTTAGCCATAACGCGGCCATCATCGGCCTGTGCATGACCAATAAAGGGGTGCCGAAGAGCGCCGAAGACCGGGCGGCCTACGCCATGGAATTGGTGGCCAACGCCGACGCCTACGGCCTGCCGTTCGAAGACCTGTACCTCGACCCGATTGCCCTGCCGGTGAACGTGGCCCAGGAGCACGCCGTAGAGGTGCTCGAGACCATCCGCCAGATTAAGCTGCTGTCGAACCCGGCACCGCGGACGACCATCGGCCTGTCGAACGTTTCCCAGAAGACGCCCCACCGGCCGCTGATCAACCGGACCTTCGCTACCATGGCCATGGCCGCCGGCCTAGACTCGGCCATTCTCGACGTGATGGACGAGATGATGGTCGACGCCATTGCCACCGCCCGCCTCATCCTTAATAAAGACATCTACTGCGATTCCTACCAGAAAGTCTTCCGCCAGCATTCACTATAGGCGAAAAACGATCAGGCGAAAACCGCGATTTGTTTCGCGGTTTTCTTTAGTTAAATTAATTTAGTTAATTTAATTACAAATTTTGTAGCGCATATTGCTATAATTCGGGTGTTTTGTTAACATTTCATCGTGGAGGTGAAATTTCATAGCGTTATCCGTAATTCCGGCGGGAAAATCTTGTCACGCAAAATGATGTGGACTCCGTCATTTTTTGCAGAAGCAATTATGGTGGTTGCCCGAAGGGATAGCGCACGGTGTTAAGGGTCCAACCGATGCTGAGGTTGGTTTCTCGCACCATTTACTTTCGGTTATTCGAAAATAAAAATGAGGAGAGTAATTGATGAAACCGACCGATGAGGCAGTTGTCTCTGCCAGCAAAAAGGCGAAGACGCCCTTTTATGCATCTTTGCATTTTCAGGTTTTTGCCGCTATTATTGTCGGTATTGCCCTAGGCCATTTTTATCCTAGCCTTGGCGCCAGCATGCGACCGCTGGGCGATGCATTTATCAAACTTATCAAGATGATTATCGGACCGATTATTTTCTGCACCATCGTTTCCGGCATCGCCGGCATGGAAGATATGAAAAAGGTTGGCCGGGTGGGGGCAAAGGCGCTTCTTTATTTCGAGGCCGTGACGACCGTTGCCCTGCTCATGGGCCTGGTGGCCGTCGAACTGACTAAGCCGGGCGCCGGTATGAACGTCAACGTATCCGCCTTGGACACCAAAGCCATCTCGGCCTATGCCACCGCCGCCCAATCTCAGAGCACCGTTGATTTTCTCATGAATATTATCCCGTCGACGGTGGTGGACGCCTTTGCCAAAGGCGAAATCCTTCAGATACTGCTGTTCTCGGTAATGTTCGGCGGGGCCCTGTCGGTAATGGGACCCAAAGGAAAAGCCCTGGCCGGGATTATCAGCGAATTTACCACCGCCCTGTTCAAGATAGTGGATATGATCATGAAAGTGGCTCCCATCGGCGTTTTCGGCGCCATGGCCTTTACCATCGGCCGCTACGGCCTGGCCTCGCTGGGGCCGCTCGGCAAACTGCTCGGCATATTCTATCTTACCTGTATCGCCTTTGTTTTCCTGGTTATCGGGCCGATCGCCAAGTGGGCCGGCTTCAGCATTACCCGATTTATTGCCTACATCAAGGACGAGCTGCTTATCGTTCTCGGTACCTCGTCCTCCGAAAGCGTGCTGCCGCGGATGATGGTAAAGCTGGAGCGGCTGGGCTGCTCCAAGCCGGTTGTCGGCCTGGTCATTCCGACCGGATACTCGTTTAACCTTGACGGGACGTCGATTTATCTAACTATGTCGGCGGTATTTCTGGCACAGGCCACCAATGTGGAGTTGACCTGGGTGCAGACGGCCACCATACTGGCGGT
>JAEZLU010000217.1 GCA_023415075.1 Bacillota bacterium | reverse complement strand
AAACAGGATCGACATGGTGGACTTGCCGAGGTCGGCTTCGAGGACTACGATATCTTTATTTTCTTTTCCCAGCTCGACAAGCGTCTCGCCGTAGGCTGTTCTAAGGCTTTTGGTGCTCATGTTTCTCTTCCTCCCTTACTGGCGCGATGTCCGCAGGTCGTTAACGGCGATCTCATATTGCTCGGCTGTCAGCGAGCCGTTATGAAAGGCGGCGGTGTTTTCCGCAAAGGAAACTCCTTTGCCTTTGACGGTGTTGGCTATGATGACGGTGGGTTTGCCTTTTACTGTGTCGGCCTCGTCAAGGGCTTCGACAACGGCGGCTATGTCGTGGCCGTCAATCTCGATGACGTTCCAGCCGAAAGCCCGCCATTTGACGTCCAGCGGCCCGATTTCGAAGCGCTCGGCGATGGTACCGGTGGCCTGAATTCGGTTCCGGTCGATGATGGCCGTCAGGTTATCGATTTTGAAGGCGGCTGCTGCCATCGCCGCCTCCCAGACCTGACCTTCGGCCAGTTCGCCGTCACCGAGGACGACGTATACCTTGCTTTTTTTGCCATCAAGTCTCAGGCCCAGGGCCATGCCGTTGGCGACCGACAGACCCTGGCCGAGGGAACCGGTGTTGGCCTCGACGCCCGGGGTTTTTGTCATGTCGGGATGACCCTGCAGCATAGCGCCGAGGGATTTTACTTTTTTGAGCTGTTCTTTGGGGAAATAGCCGGCCATCGCCAGGGCGGCGTACTGGACGAGGGCCGCATGCCCCTTGCTGAGCAGAAAACGGTCCCGGTCCGCCATGGCCGGGTTGAGCGGGTCATGCTTCATTTTGTGGAAGTAGAGCGCGGCCACGATCTCCGCACTGGAACAGGAGCCGCCCAGATGGCCGACCTTGCCTGTGCCGATGAGATCCTCGACGATATGTTCCCTGAGGGTGAGCGCTTTTTCCGCCAGTTTATTTACCAACGTTTGCGATACCATGTCCTTCCTCCCTTTCGACTAGTTATTGAGGATTACTTTAATGAGCGGCCCGGGGTCTTTAGCCAGCCTGGCGAACAGTTCCGCCCCGCTTTCCAGCATGGGGGCCTTGAGGCTTATCATCGGCTCGACGTTAAGCCGGCCCTGGTTGAGAAGGTCGACGACGTCGCCAAACTCCTTGAATGTATAGAGGAATGTGCCAAATACCTGCAGTTCGCGGGTTACGATTTCCTGCATATTGATGTTGACCATCTGTGCCGAGTTGCCGATCCACACGGCGGTGCCACCCACTCTGAGGCTGACCATGGCCTGTTGCACGGTCGGGCTGGCGCCTACCGCCTCGAAAGCGACATCGACACCCACCCCTCCGGTGGCGCTTTTGATAATATCGCCCAGGTTGTCTTTGGCCGGGTTGATAATGTAGTCGGCTCCCATTTGCCTGGCGACCGCGAGCCGGCTGTCGCTCAGATCGGATACGAATATCCCGGCCGGGTTGCGCATTTTGGCGATGGCCATTGCCAGCAGACCGATCGTCCCGGCTCCTACGATCAATACATTTTTGCCGGTCAGGTCGCCGGCATGATTGACGCCCCGGTAAGCTACGGCCAGCGGCTCCATCATCGAGCCTACTTCGTAGGAGACATTATCGGCCAGTTTGAAGAGAAGCTTGGCAGGAATGGCTACATATTCGGCCATGGCCCCGTTGCACTCGAGCACCCCCAGGGCTTTTTTGTTCAGGCACAGGTGAACATTGCCCTGACGGCAAGGCTCGCAGTCGCCGCAGAAGACGACGGGATAGGGTGCCACCCGGTCGCCGACTTTTACGTCGGTTACGCCCTCGCCTATTTCTTCCACTTGGCCGGAGAATTCGTGGCCCATGACCATCGGCGGGATTCGCCGGCCGGTGATGCCTAGATACCCGTGAACATCCGAGCCGCATATACCGCAAGCTTTAACGCGGATCAAGACTTCGCCGGCAGCCGGTTTAAGGTCGGCGATGTCCGCCGGCCGCAGGTCTTGCGGCCCATAATACACAAGCGCTTTCATGTTTTGTCCTCCTTATCCTGGTGCGTCTTCATCGGCCCCGATTGAACCCAGCGGTGACGATAATGGCAATAGGGCTACCGCCTCCTTGCTTTCGGCTGCTTATAAGTATTACGTAGAAGGTTCTACAAGTTATGACCAAAGACGCCGCGGTAGTCTTTGCCGAGTGCATAGTCGGCAATAGTCGATAAATGGTAGAAGGTTCTACATGTTTAGTCGATTGCCGGTCGTTTACGAATTAGTATCCGTCGGATTTCGAAAATCCTAGCTCCGCAAATTCCGCCCGAGCTTCAGACGCTCAGCAAGTCTCCGGCGGCAGGCTACTACCCTTGGCCTGGCCAAGCGTGCGTTCTGCGGTCCCCTGAATGTGTTCTTCCATAAGTTTGCTGGCGGTAACCGGATCTTTCCGCTTGACCGCTTCGAGGATCAGCGGGTGAAATTTGAAGGCCAGCGCCGGCCCGATGCGTTTTTGGATTTCAACCTGATTCGACAGCAACACTTCTTTGACGATCATGTAAACTTTCATCAGCACGGAGTTGCCGGCACATCTGACAAGCACTTCATGGAATCGCGAGTCTTCCACGGCGAAAGTATGGGTATCATAGTTGGCGTCGGTCAGGGAGTTCATGTGGGCGATTATGGCGTCGAGTTCCTCCAGGTCGGTCCTGGTAGCCCGGCAAGCCGCCAGTTTAACGCTTTCAACCTCGATTACTTTGCGGAATTCCAACATTTCGAGAAGGCCGTCGTTACCGAGCATCAGCACCGGAATGAGAGAATTCATGTACATGCCGGGAGATAGCTCACTGACAAAAGTACCGCCGCCATGGCGCGAAACCAAGATACCCAGGGCGATGAGCTGTTGCAGGGCGGTCCGCACCGAGTTGCGGCTTACGCCGAACATGTCCTTCAACTCGTTCTCGGAGGGGATTTTGTCGCCAGGCTTCCACTCGCCCCGAAGAATATTACCCTTGATTTGCTCCATGATCTCAACGCTTAGATAATTCTTGCGGATCGGCTTTATCGGCATTGCGGCTCCTCGATGATTTAGTATCTATGTAGAAGGTGCTACAAGTTACTTTGCATATGGTAGTATTGCACATCAGCCGGCGAATTCCTGCTAAAAAATTTTGTGTTTGCAGAAAAATCAAAACAGCTCGCGATTAAAACCTATCCTCATGTCCGGCCGGACCTGGTGTCCCCCCTTCCGTCGTTTGGCCCGGCCGGCCAGGGAGCTTTTGCCGTTTTTCAGGCAGGATTATGGCTGAAGGAACCCGAATTTGCCGAATGTGGCCTGCCGGCCGCCAAGCGCCGGCTAAATCTAGAGACCGTCACCGGGAATGCTTCAGGAGATACGGCTCAAAACACACTTTATTCGCAGGCAGGTGAAAAGGATGACCGAAAACATTGTTGCCGATGTTGTGTTAACGAACGGAGTTATTTATACGGCCGATGCCGACGACAGCGTGCAGGAGGCGGTGGCCGTCAAGGGCGAGCGGCTTATCTTCGTCGGCGGCAGCCGTGAAGTCCGCCGCTATATCGGGCCGGCGACCAGGGTGATCGACCTGGCGGGCAAAATGGTGATGCCGGGGATGATCGACACCCATATCCACCCGCCCGGTCTGTCACTGTCGACGCTCTACGAGGTCCAGCTGGCCGACGTCAAAACGCTGGCCGGGTACCTGGATGCCGTCCGGGACTTCATCGCCCGCCATCCCGGGGTGCCGATGGTCTACGGCCGGGGCTGGTCGTGGGGCGTATTCGAAGGCGAGGAGCTTGTCAAGGGCCCCCGCAAGGAGTATCTCGATACCGTGACCAGGGATATCCCGGTAGTGCTCAGGGCCCACGACGGCCATACCCTGTGGGTGAATTCGAGGGCCCTCGAGGTAAACGGCGTTACCGCCGATACCGCCACCCCCGTCGGCGGGGTTATCGAGAAAGACCCGCTAAGCGGCGAACCGTGGGGCACACTGAAGGAATGGGCGATGTGGCTCATCGCTCTGCCGGAATACAGTCTTGAGCAGTATGTCAACGCCCTGGCGGCGTTTCAGGATAAGATGCACCGCTTCGGCATAACCGGGGTGCTATGCTTTGCCAGTCTGCCTTTCCAGACGATATTCAAAGCCTGGGCCGAGCTACACAAGGGCGGCAAACTCCAGTTGCGCGTCCGTGGGGCGATGACGGTGAACGCCAAGGACGACCTGGCCGCTCAGTTTTCGGCAATCGCCGGTCTGCAGGCCGAGTACGCCGGCCGTGATTCAAAGGTGACGGCCGCCAAATTTTTTACCGACGGCGTGGTCGAGGGCGGCACAAGTCATTTACTGGCGCCCTACGAGCCCGGAGCCGGCAAGGAGACCGGCTACTGCGGCGACTTTCTGTGGGATATTTCCAGGCTCAGGGAGGCCTTTTGCCTGGCGAACAAAGCCGGGTTGCAGATACATGTCCACTCCACCGGCGACGCTTCGACCAGGAAGGTGCTCGACGCGCTGGAGTATGCCCGCGACCGGCTGCCGCCGGGCGACTACCGCAACACCATCACCCATCTCCAGTTGGTGGCCGAACCGGATATTCCGCGGTTTAAGGAACTCGGGGTCATCGCCAGTGTCCAGCCTTATTGGCATTTCAAGGGCCCGGGCTGGTGGGCCAATGTCGATCATCAGTTTCTTGGCGAGCGGGCCGAAAAAGAATTCCCGCTGGGCAGCCTGTTCGCCAACGGGCTGACGGTGGTGTCGTCGTCGGACTACCCGGCGACGCTTGTTCCCAATCCACTGCTGGCGATCGAAAGCGGCGTCACCCGCAATATGGCCAGTGGCCGCCTCCACGGGACGGAGGATATCGGCGACGCCGACGACGCCCGCTATCTGCTGAACGCCGGCGAGCGGGCCGATGTCCGGCAAATGATCAGGAGCTTCACGATCAACGGGGCTTATGCCCTCTTCCTTGAGGCGGAAACCGGCTCGCTCGAAGCCGGCAAGCTGGCCGACCTGGCGGTGCTTGACCAGGATCTGTTGTCAATAAATCCGCTGGAGATCGACAAGACGGCGGTGGTCATGACTTTTTGGGGCGGCGAGCTGGTGTACGAGCGGCCGGCGGCCGGCTCCGGCGAATAGAAAGACGGCCCGCCTAACCCCTCGGCGGGGAAGGCGGGCCGTCCTTTCAACAGGCGATTGCGGTCAGCGTTTCTCGGGGACTATTTCCAGCCAGTATCCGTCCGGATCGCTTATGAAGTAAATGCCCATTTCGAGATTCTCATAGCAGATGCAGCCCATCTTTTTGTGGAGTTCGTGGGCTTTGGCGAAATCGTCGACGACGAAGGCCAGATGGAATTCGTTTTCGCCTAAATTGTAGGCCTCCTTCCGGTCTTTCAGCCAGGTAAGCTCCAGCCGGTGGGCGGTGACGTTGTCGCCGAGAAAAACCAGGGTAAAGCCCGGCTTTTCGACCCGGCGGGTCTCGGTAAGCTGCAGCGCTTCCTTATAGAAGGCCAGGCTTTTCTCCATATCGAGGACGTTGAAGTTGTTGTGGGCAAAGGTAAATTTCATGTGCTTCTTCCCCCATTTCTTTTAATTCCTGTATCTACCATTATAGCATAGCCACCTACCGCGCCGGCGGGCTAGAATAAGATTTCCTGGCCTTTATGGGTTATCTCGACGGTGGTCAAGAAAGAGTTTTTGACTTTGGCGGCGAATGCTTTGGTTGTGGCGAAAGAATCGCCGAAGTGCATAGGTATGAGCAGTTTGGGCCGGAGGTTGGCGGCGAAATACTCGGCGCCGAGGCAGTAGAACTCCTCCAGCCTGGGGTCGACCGGGAAGAAGGCGATGTCGATAGCCTGCGGACCGATTTTGGCGATCTCGGCTTTGAATATCCTCTCGGCATAGTCCCGCTCGGCTTTGGTTTCGCCTTTCCAGTGCCACCAGTTGAGGTCGCCGGCGTGAAAAATCGCCAAGCCGTCGGCCTGCACGAGGTAGGATAGGCCTTCGTCGGTGGAGCCGAAGGATTTTACCAGCACCCCGGCCTGTTGCCATTCTTCATAGGGGGCCATAATATGACTGACAGGCGATTTCTTGCTTGGGCGAATATCGCTGCTAAAGATGTAGGTGATAGCCGGGTTGGTTTTAGCCCATTCCAGGATGACCGGATCGTAATGGTCTGAGTGGCTGTGGGAGGCAAACACGAAGACGCTGGGTTTTGTGCTCAGGTAGCCGGCGGTGATTATGCCGTCGGCCAGAGTGCCGGTACGGGCCGGCCCGGGCTGATAGTAGTCGAAGATGAATAGATGGTGCGCGGTCTCCACCGCGTAGCCGCTATGAAATAAGTAGGTGATCTTCGCTGTCGGATCGCTCACGCCGTGTCCCCTTTCGCCGCTTTATCGGCTTGTGAATATTTACCGTACTTTTATTATCACACAACAACCGTACCCGGCACAATCGCCAAATATGTTGTTATCCTTTATACTATAAGTTGTGAAATATTGGGGAAACAGACGCAGCAGTGTGGGAGGTTTTATCATTTTTCAGCAAATAAGC
>JAEZLU010000288.1 GCA_023415075.1 Bacillota bacterium | reverse complement strand
GCAACATACTTGCAAAGGAGAGTGATATCGTGATCCATATGGCGGGAATCTCCAAGATTTACGGCAACGGTTCCGTCGCCCTTTCCGATATCACCGTGAACATCGACAAAGGCGATTTCGTATTCGTCGTCGGCCCCAGCGGCGCCGGCAAATCCACCTTCATAAAGCTCATCTTCCGCGAAGAGCTGCCGACAAGCGGCGACCTCACCGTGGGCGAATTCGACGTCGTCGCCATGAAGCCGGCCGAAGTGCCCTACCTCAGGCGCGGCCTCGGCATCGTCTTCCAGGACTTCCGCCTGCTGCCCAACAAAACCGTTTACGAAAACGTCGCCTTTGCCATGGAAGTCATCGAAGCCCCCCGGCGGGAAATCCAAAAACGGGTCCACCACGTTCTCGACCTCGTCGGCCTCAAGCACAAAGCCCGCACCTACCCGGCCCACCTGTCGGGCGGCGAGCAGCAGCGGGTGGCCATCGCCAGGGCCATTGTCAACAACCCGCTTGTCGTCATCGCCGACGAACCCACCGGCAACCTTGACCCCGATACCTCCTGGGACATCATGATGATCTTCGAGCGCATCAACCGGGCCGGCACCACCATCGTCATGGCCACCCACGACAAACCGGTGGTCGACGCCATGAAAAAACGGGTAATCGCCATTGAGCAGGGCCGTATCGTCCGCGACCAGCAGGGAGGGGTATACGGCTATGAAAGTTAGAACCTCCGAATACTTCATCCGCGAAGCCTTCGCGTCGCTTCGCCACAACGGCCTTATGAGCGTCGCCTCGGCCAGCACCGTGGCCCTGTCGCTCCTTATCCTCGGCATGTTCCTTATAATGGTCCTCAATCTCAACAACCTGGCCTCGGCCCTCGAGTCCCAGGTCCAGATATCCGTCTACCTCCAGGACAACATGGCCGACCGCGACATGCGCGAGATCGGCACCCGCATAACCAAACTGTCCGGCGTCGTCCAGGTCACCTTCGTCAACAAAGACGAAGCACTGACCCGCTTCAAGCAGCGTCTCGGCGAACAGCAGGGCATTCTCGCTGTCCTCGGCGACACCAACCCGCTGCCTAATGCCTTCGAAGTCAAAGTGGACAAGCCCGAGCGCGTCAAGCCGGTGGCCCAGGCCATCGGCCAGATTAAAGGCGTCGAGAACGCCCGCTTCGGCCAGGAAGTTATCGACCAGCTGTTCACTATTACTCATATGATCCGCATCTTCGGCCTGGTGCTTATCATCTTCCTGGCCCTGGCCGCCCTGTTCATCATCTCCAACACCATCCGGATAACCGTCTTTGCCCGCCGCAAGGAAATCGGCATCATGAAATACGTCGGTGCCACCGACTCTTTCATCCGCTGGCCGTTCCTCATCGAAGGCATGATCCTCGGCTTTTCCGGGGCCCTCATCTCGGTGCTGCTCCTGACCAAGGCCTATGCCATGTTTACCGAGCAGATATACGAGAGACTGGCTTTTCTGCCTCTCATCCCCCAATACCCGTTTCTGACCTATATCGCCATCACCCTCATCGTCATCGGCACCCTTATCGGGGCATTAGGCAGCACGATATCCCTCAGACGGTTCATGAAGGTGTAAAAGGAGGTATCTGATGGTACAAGCCAAGCGTTACACCGCCCTCTATCTGATAGTTCTTCTGATGCTGGCGATGGTCGTTCCCGTCTTCGCCGACGAAATCGAGGAACACCAGCGGCAGCTGCTGGATATCCAGGAAAGGGCCCAGCAGCAGCAGCAAAAAGCCGCCCAGGCCCAGCAGCAGGTAAATAGCGTCGCCGAACAGCTGCGCATCATCCAGGTCGACCTTGACGCCGCTCTCGGCGACTACAACGCCATCACCGCCAAGCGGCAGGCGACCGAGCAGCAGATCAAACTCAACACCGAAATCCTTGCCAAGGCCGAGAAAACGTTGGCCGAGCGCAGCAAGATCCTCAACAAGCGCATGCGTGACATTTACGAGAACGGCCAGGTCAGCTACCTCGACGTTCTCCTGGGGGCCACCGACTTCGGCGACTTCACCACCCGGGTCGACATCCTCAAACGGGTGCTGTCCAAGGACGCCGAGCTCATCACGAAAGTGCGGGCCGAGCGCGAGCTCGTCATCACTAAGAAAGCCGAGCTCGAGCGCGACCGGGCCGCCATCCTCGAATTCGAAAAGGTGGCCGCCGCCAAGAAGAATATCGTCGAGTCCCGCCGCCGGGAACGGGAAAACGTCCTCTACACGGCCGTCAGCGAGCGCGACACCGCCGAGCGGGCCTACCAGGAACTCATGGAAACCTCCCGGCGGATCGAGCAGATGATCCGCAACATCCAGTCCGGCAACCGCGGTGACACTAGTGGCGCCACCGGCTCCATGAGCTGGCCGATCAGCGGCCCGATAACCTCGGAATATGGCTGGCGCACCCATCCCATCTTTGGCACTTCCCGCTACCACAGCGGCCTCGACATCGGTGCCGACTATGGCGACCCTATCCGGGCTGCCGACGGCGGTGTCGTCATCTATGCCGCTTGGATGGGCGGCTACGGTTACGCCGTCATCATCGACCACGGCCGCGGCATCTCGACCCTTTACGGCCACAACTCCGAGCTCTTGGTCAGCGAAGGCTCGCGGGTCTACAAAGGCCAGGTAATCGCCCGCGCCGGCTCCACCGGCTACTCCACCGGCCCCCACTGCCACTTCGAAGTCCGTCTGAACGGCAGTCCCACCGATCCGCACAACTATTTGCCCTAGCGG
>JAEZLU010000214.1 GCA_023415075.1 Bacillota bacterium | reverse complement strand
CATCGAGAATCAGGCCGATATTGGTATCTCCCAGCGGCATCATCGCCGGTTTGAGCGGGGCGAATTGCACCGGCTGGGCCGTCACGTGCTGTTGCGGTTCGCGGGCCGGCATCGCCACCATCGGTTGCGGCTGGGGCATCATTACCGGCTGTGGCTGCGGCGGGGCGGCGGCCATCGGTGCCGGCGCAGGGGCCGGAGTCGGCGCGGACTGCGGCGGAGCGGCTGCCGGGACGGGCGCTGCCGCCTGCGGGGCCGGCTGTACGGCGCCAATTAGGTTGGCCACCATCTCCTTGGCCACCGGGAAAGCCACCAGCTGCATGATCTCGCTGTCGATAAGATCCTCCACCTCCATGCGGAAGGAAACCTGGACAATCGGTTCATCGGGACTAGAAATGCTGCCTACGCTGGTTTCGCCGGAGAAATCGAGCAGATTGCAGCTTGGTGGCGCGATATCGATTTTCTTCTTGAACATCGTCGACATCGATGTAGCCACCGAGCCCATCATCTGGTTCATCGCCTCGGTTACGGCGCTCATGTAAAGCTCGTTGAGTTCGCCGGGAGGATTGGAGCCGTCGCCGCCCATCATCAGATCGGCGATGATCAGCGCGTCTGACTCCTTGATGGCCAGCAGGTTGCTGCCGACCAGGCCGGAGGTGTAGCCGACCTCGATAACCAGATAAGGCAGCGGATACTGCTGCTTGATCTCGTTGATCGTCGACAGGCGGACCTTCGGGGTGGTAATGGACACGCGGCGGCTCAGCAAAATGGACAAAGTGGTTGCGGCGCTGCCCATCGAAATATTACCGATCTCACCGAGCGCATCCTTCTCGACGTCGCTGAGATCATTTGCCGGTGCGGCCTCGGCCGCCACCGGTTCGCCCCTAAGCAGAGCATCTATTTCCTCTTGCGAGAGAAACCCGTTATTCATCACCATCTTCTCCTTTGGCAATTATTTCCGTAACCTGCACGGCCATCTTCTTGCCGGCAATCCCGGGCTGGCAGAGGAACTTCTCGTTACTGCCGATCACTACCCCAAGATTGCTGCCGGCCTTCGTTTCCAGTTGGAGGACGTCCCCTAGCTGCAAATCGAGAAGCTCGTGCACATTTATACTAATTTTACCAAGTTCGACCACCACCGGAATAAGCGTTCTCTCCAGCTTGCGCTGCAGAGCATGGACATTCTCGTCGGTCGATTGCTTGGCCATCGACGAAGCGACCCAGAAAGTGGTCGAAAGCTTCGACATTATCGGCTCCAATACCAGATAAGGGATACAAATATTTATTAGGCCTTCGGTCTGGCCGATTTTCGTCTGCAGAGTGATGATGACCACCATATCGTTCGGCGGCACGATCTGGGTGAACTGGGGATTGGTCTCGATGGCATCCATCCGCGGCTCGAGGGCGATAACCTGCTTCCAGGCCTCCTGAAAACTCTCAAGCGTCTTCGACAGCACCCGTTTCACGATCGCTTCCTCGATGTCGGTCAGCGGCCGCGGCTTGGCGGGAGCGGCTCCCGGGCCGCCGAAAAGGCGGTCGATGATCGCGAAAACGATATTCGGATTGACCTCTAAAAGCACGCTGCCCTTGAGGGGCTTCATCTGAAAGATGCTGATTACGCTTGGGCTTGGCAGCGACCGGATGAACTCCTCGTAGGTCAGCTGGTCGACCGAAGCCACGTTGATATGCACGAAGGAGCGCAGAAGCGCGGCCAGATATGTATTGAGCAAGCGGGCGAAATTCTCATGCAACATGTACAGCGTACGGATCTGATCCTTGGAAAACTTATCCGGCCGCTTAAAATCGTAAACCTTGACCTTGCGCTGACTCTGTTCAATTTTCATGTCCTCAGCCGAAACGACGCCTGTCGACAATGCCGACAATAACTCGTCTATTTCCGACTGAGATAATACATCTCCGCCTGACACGTGTCCACCTCCTTTGGCCCGTTGGTCTTAGCACCTACTGGAGAACAAAGTTCGTAATATACACATCCATAACCCTGTCCTCACCGTAAGCGCGATTGACCTCGGCTTTCACCAGCTCCTTGAGTCGTTCCTGCTTTGCCGGCTCGAAATCCTCGACCTTCTGGGTACGCAGCAGTTGAACAACGGCATCTAAGGCTTTTATTTCCTCGGGTGACGCCGTTTTTCCTCCTGGCGTTTGTCCTTTCCTGTCGGGTCTTAGCTCTAAAACGATGCCAATCTTTAAATATCGGCCCGAACTCACGCCACCGATATTGATTATCAGGCCGTCCTTGGCATCGCCCAGTTTTATGAACGCGCCCGGCTCGCGGCCTGCCCTGCCTTCGGTTCTGCCGCCGGTCACCTTGGTGGCGATAAAGTAGGAAACCCCACCGGCCAGTACCAGGCCGACAACAATCAAGCTGACAATCAACGTAACCGAAAACTTCCTGCCGCCCTCGGCCATAAGAAAATCCCTCCTGTCAAAGCTATCTCAAAAGCAGGACTATTCTGCGTCGCTCCCCGGCCGGCCGAGCTTGCGCTGCTTCGGCGCCAGGAAAGCCTCCAGCTTCTCCTCAACGATTCGCGGATTATCGCCGGCCTGCACCGACAGGATGCCCTCGAGGGTAACCTCATAGATGAGCACCTGGTGGGCGCTGCGGTTCTTCAGCTTGCCGGCGATCGGCAGGAAGAGGATATTGGCGCTGAAAATACCGTACAAAGTCGCCAGAAAGGCGGTGGCGATGGCCGGCCCGAGCGAATCGGTGTCCGACAGGTTGCCGAGCACGTGCACCAGGCCCATAACCGTGCCGATAATGCCCATCGTCGGCGCGTAGCCGCCGGCGGCGTCGAATATACTGGCGCCCTTGTGATGGCGCTCCTGGATGAAGGCCAGCTCGGTCTCCATGATGCTGCGGACAAGCTCGGCGTCCGTGCCGTCGATGACCAGCTGCATGCCCTTCTTGAGGAACTTGTCGTCGATCGTGCTCAGATCGTCCTCCAGGGCCAGCAGACCCTCGCGGCGGGCCTTCTCGGCAAAACTCACCAGCGTGGCGATAAGGCTCGATACATCGTGATGCTCTTCCCTGAAGGCGATCCGCAGCAGCGTCGGCACCGACCTCAGCTCCTCGAGCGTGAAGCCGATGGCAGTGGCGCCGATCGTGCCGCCGGCGATCATCACGAAAGCCGGCAGGCTTATCAGGCTGGCCAGATGGCCGCCTTCCAGCAGCACCGCTGCCAACAGCGCGCCGATGCCGATTATCAGCCCTAGTACGGTAGTTAAATCCATATCAGCACCTCAATTATCTGAGATTGCGCCCCAGGTTGCGCCGGTAATCCATCACCCGGCGCACCACCTCGTCCATCGACTCCTCGACAATCAGCTTCTTGCTGTTCGTCAGGGTGATAACCGTATCGGGCGTCTCCTCGATGGTCTCGATGAGATCGGCGTTGAGGACGAACTCGTGGTCGCGCGTCTTGAACTTGGTCAATTTTATCATCTTAAAATCCTCCCTTCGGGCGGTCTGGAAGCCCCGCCGCAGGCTGCGGTCCGGCCGGAGCCGGCGACGGGCCTTGCAGGCAGTCCGAGGCTGTCTCGCCCGCCGGGCAGGGAGCCTGGGCTCCCTGCCCCGTCAGGCGTCAGTCTTAGCGTTTCAGATTGGCCAGATCCTGCAGCATCTCGTCGGTCACCGTGATGATCTTCGAGTTGGCCTGGAAACCGCGCTGGGTAATGATCATGTTCGAGAACTCGTTGGCCAGGTCGACGTTGGCCATCTCCAGCGTACCCGGGGTGAAGCTGCCGCGGCCGCCGGTGTTGGACGTGCCCACCTGGGCCACGCCCGAGTTGTTCGACTCGGCGAACAGATTGTCGCCCACCTTGGTGAGACCGCCCGGGTTGTTGAAGGTCGCCAGGGCCACCTGCCCGAGGTTCATCGTCTTGCCGTTAGTGAACTTGCCGACGATTATCCCCGAAGTGTCGATCGACTTGGTGTCGAGCGTGCCGGCGGCGTAACCGTCGGTAGCCGTCGCCTGAATGGTCGACTCGCCGCCGAACTGGGTCAGCGTCGCCATGTTTAGGGCGACGCTCAACGGGGCGCCGCCGCCCTGCGGTGTAAAGTCCAGGTTGGTGTTGGCCGTATAGGTGAACAAACCGGTCGCCCCGTCGACGACTTGCTTGGCTAAGAATGTACCCGGCGCCGGCGCCGAACCAACAACGTTGTTGAGGTCGACGTCCACGGTTCCCGGTGCGGCCGCTGAAGGGTCATTGTAGGTTATGGTTCCGTTAGTAAAGCTGTACGTGCCGGCGGCATAGTCGACACGAGCGCCTGCTGGGATGGTTACCGTCTGAGACGAATCGTTCGCGTCCGCCACCGAGATATTCCATCTGTCAGCTACGGTCGCGTCCTTGGTATAGGTCACTTTGATAGTCCGCGGCGTGCCGTCGGTCTGCAGAACAGTAATATTCTGCGAATGGACCGATCCCGCAGTACTGTCGAGCTGGAAATTGGTTACTGCCGGTGCCGCTGCATCAGGTACTAAAATCACGTCAGTCGTCGGTAAAGCTGTGGCAGTCGCGGTTTGGACGACGGGGTTCTTGCCGGTGCTGTCGAAGGATATCATCCGTCGTACGCCGGTAACAGCTGACGCCCCGGGTGCGGTGACGTCGGCCAGCCAGCGGCCGTCGCCGACCTTGTAGAAGGTTTCCTTGACATTGGTGGCGTTGCCCAGCGAGTCGTAGACGTCGCGCGACGCCGTAACCGCGCTGCCGATCGGGTCGTCGGCCGACAGGTTGTTGGCGAAATTCAGCGTCGTCGAGGCCTTGGCCGGCATTATCTTGCCCACCTGGATCTGGATGTCGGTCGGGTTGGTGGCCGTGTTGATGGCGCCTTTTTCGTCGGCCACCCAGCCCTTTACCTTGTAGCCGGTGCCGGGGACGATGAAGTTGCCGTCGGTATCGAAGTCGAAGTTGCCGGCCCGGGTATAGATCTGCTGATCGCCGTTAGCCAGCACGAAGAACCCCTGCCCCTTTATCGACAGGTCGGTGTCCTTGCCGGTCGGCTGAAAGCTGCCGTCGGTGAAGATAGTGTCGATGCTGGCCAGGCCCATGCCGAGGCCGACCTGCATCGGGTTGGTGCCGCCGCGGCTGTCCTGGGGCGCGGCCGCGGCGCTGATCGTCTGGCTCAGCACGTCCTGGAACTGGGCGCGGCTGGCCTTGAAGCCGACGGTGTTAACGTTGGCGATGTTGTTGCCGATAACGTCCATGCGGGTCTGGTGGTTACGCAGGCCCGAGACGCCGGAAAACAACGAACGCATCATAATAAATGACCTCCCTATGTTGCGCGCGATTGGCGGGCCGCGTCTGTCATTCGGCGGCCGCAGGCTTCCTTGGAGGTCCAGCCTTACACAATCACTGCGCTATCGATATTTGTAAACACATTGTCGCGGATGTTGTTGCCGTCCATGGCGGTGATAACTGTCCTGTTCTTGACACTGACCACCAGGGCCAGGTTGTTCATGAGGATGAGCGAATCGCGGGCCCCCTTCTCGGCCGCCTTGTCCACAGCCCCGCTCAGTTTAGCCAGATCGTTGCCGTCGAGCTGGATGTTGCGGGAATTTAGGCGCTGGATGGCGTGCTGGGAGAACTTGAGCCCGGAGAGCTCTTCAGTGAGTACCTGACCGAAGGACGGCTGCCCGCTGGCCGGCTTGACAGACGTCTGACTGGCTGGCGTCTGGCCGGGCCGCTGCGACGGTATGATCGGCTGCTGCGGATAAAAGATACGGTTGTCCGTCATGCCTGTAGCCCTCCTTTAAGCGTTCATTACCTCGGTCACCTGGGCCACGCTTATCACGCTGCCCTCGATAACCACCTTCTGCGAGCTTGCGTCGACGCTTTTCACCTTGCCGGTAAGCTGGTGGCCGTCGGCGTCCGTATAGGTCACCGTAGTACCGACCATTGTCGACATATCGCTGGGGATGGTGCCCTTGATCTTGGTGATGTCGACCGTTTCGTCGGTCAGTTGCAGCTTGGGTTGGCCGTTGACCATCTTCACCGACTTCACCGTGCTTGTCCGCGTGTAGCCGTCGCCGGTGTTCCAGATGATCGACTTGCCGATCATGTCGGTCGACCTTGTCATAAGCTCGGTGGTATCCACCAGCGGCTCGACCGCGGTCACTTTGCTCAGTTCGACCTGGGTATCTCCGACCATTAGCTGGGGCTGGCCATTGACGATTTTCACCCCGGTGGCCACGCCGGACAGCAGTTGTCCCGTGCCGTCATTCCAGGTTACCAGCGAGCCCACCATACCGGTGGCCTTGGTAGTCTCCATCGCCGTGCTCATGTTCTGCATCTGTTCCAGGCTGGAGAACTGGGCCATCTGGGAAATGAACTGAGTATCTTCCATCGGATTCAGGGGATCCTGGTTCTGCAGCTGGGTAACCAGCATCTTCAGGAAATCGTCCTTGCCCAGCGAATCGTTCTTGTTCGTGCTGGTAGTTGTCGTCGTCGAGGTTCCGGTTGTCGATGTTGTGCCTGTCACACTTGCCATTTACTCACCTCCCTTTCGCCTCAAATCCGGTAGTCGATGCCGCCGCTGCCGGATAGCTGAATTTGCGGGCTCACCGCGGCCACCGCCTCGGTGAAAACCTCGTCTTCCTTGCTGCGCCTTGTCGACGCTTTAAACTGCGGCTGCTGCTGGGGCGCCTGCTGCTGGTCGCCGCGGAAGAACTGGTCCAGCGAAGCGTAGATGCCGACATTGTCGACCTTGAGACCCTGATTGGACAAATCCTGCCGCAGTTGGGTCAGCGTTGCTTCGATGGCGCCGCGCACCTCGGGGTTGGCTGCGTGGAAAGACGCGCTCACTGCACCGCTCTCCGCCACCGAGATCCTCAGGGTAACCTCGCCCAGATGCTCGGGCTTCAGCTTAATGACCATCTCGCTGCCGTCCTGCTTGGTGATGAGCTTGGCGTGGTCGACGATCTGGCCGGCGATGTTATTGGGATCGTTCGCCGGCGCTGGCGGGGCGTTGTCGGTCGGGGTTGTCGCCGTGTGGCTGACGGTCGGCTTGTACTCGACGACCGCTGCCAAGGCGGGTGCCAGTTGTTCGCTTTGCGCCATTGCCGGTTGGTCCTGGTCGCTGCCGCCTGTGGCCGCCTGTCCGTCGCCCTTGTCTCCTGACTGTTCGGCTGTCGTCGTAGCCGGCGTTGTTGTCTGGGCGGTGGTTGCCGTCTGCTGACCGGAATCGGTAGCTGCCGGCTGCTCGCTCTGGGCGTTCGTCGCGGCTACCTGCACTGGCTGGTACTGCCCGCCGGGCATCTGAACCAGCGTCTTACCTTCGCCGGCCGTCTGGGTCGCTTGCTGCGGCTGGACTGTCACCGCCGGCTGCCCGGCTGAAGGCATCAGCCCCTGCTGCTGTCCTGCTAACGGCTGCGTTTGCGGCTGGGCCAGCTGTAAAACCTCCTGCGGTCCGGCCGGCATAACGGCGGTCGGAGCCTGCTGGGCTATCGGCGTCGTCGTCGCGGAATTTTGGCTGTCGGCGGCCGGTTGCGTCCCCTGAACTGCGGCCTCTAAGGCCGTCGCCGGCAAAATGGACTGCTGGCCAGCATTGCCGCTCATCGGCCCGGCTTGCTCCATTTGGCCGGTTGTGGCTGTCGGCAGCGCCTGCACCTGCTGGGCCATCGGCCCGGCTGCTGTCGCCGTCGCTGTTCCTACTGCCTGCACGCCGCTCACCGCAGCCTGCACGCTGACGGCCGCCGTCGCCGCATTCGCTGTCGGCGCTTGCTGGGCCATCAAGGCCAGCAGGTTCGCGGGAATCTGGGGCGTTAAGGCCGCCATCCCGGTTGCCGACTGATCGGCTTGCGCTGACTGGTCGGCCGTCTTGGCGGTCGGCTCGGCTACCGGGCCGGCTTGTCCCGTCCCGTCGCCCAGTACCCCGGCCATCAGACCGGCAAAACTGTCGGCTGACTTGCCCCGGCCGCCGCCGCTCTCCCGTCCTTGGGCCCTGGGGGCCGCCGGCGGCGCAACGTCAGCAACATAAGGCATAGTCGCTATCTCCATCAATTCACCTCCTTTCAGCTGGTTTATCTATACTAAAAGGCTGATTGGGTTTGCCTTTCAGCATCTCCTGGGTGAGACGGGCCGACTTTTTGGCGTCGAACTGGGCCATAATCTTGGCCACCTGGCTGTCTTCCATCTTGGCGAAAATCGCCAACACAGTCGCCTCGTCAAGCTGATTCATGATCGTCACAGCCTCATCCGGCTTCATCTCGCCGTACAGGCGGGCCAGCCGGCTGATGCGTTTGGCCTCCTCCTGCCTGGCCTTGGCCAGATTGGCCGCGATATCCGCAGCTGTGGCGGCGGGCGGCAGGGGCGCGGCCTGGGCTACGCCGGGAGTCGGCGGTTTATCGGGCGTCACCGTTTCCGGCGGCAGCTCGACCGTCTCGAAATTGGTCAGCGGCTGGGGAAAAAACCTGCCGACCAGCGGATACTCGTGCATTTTATACTTGGCGGAAATTCCCGTCAGATCGATAAGCCGGAAATACACGCCGGCGGCCACCGCCGAGCCGGCCAGGATAAGCAGCAACAGGAGGACTGCCGAAAACTTAAGCAGCAAGCGCTTCTTCTTCGGCGGCGCCTCCGGAGTGGCCCGCTTATCCGTAGTTTTGTCCTTGGCCGCAGCGGCTTTCGCCGGGGCCGGTTTCTTCTCAGCCATCGTTATGTAAGCCCACCTTTATCGCCGCGACCGTTAATTGCTGAGGTTCAGCACCCGCTGGACATAGTTGACAGTCTCCTGGTACGGCGGTACGCCCTGATAGCGGGCCACCGCCTCCGGTCCGGCGTTGTAAGCGGCCACGGCTTTCACGACGTCGCCGTCGAACGTGGCCAGCATCTTTTTCAAATAACGGACGCCGCCGTCGATATTCTCGCGCGGATCGGCGATATTGCGAACCCCGAGGCTGCTTGCCGTCTCCGGCATCAGCTGCATAACCCCGACCGCCCCGGCCGGGGACACGGCCTGCGGCTCGAGGTCGGACTCGGCCACCGCCACCGCCATCGCCAGTTTGGGATCGACATTATGGCGACGGGCCGCCGTCTCTACCAAGTTGGCCATCTCCCGCCGGGAGGCGTCGTTGGTCGCCGGGCGGGCACTCTTCTCAGCCTTGGCCAGCTGGCCGGCAAAATCGGCCGGCTGCGCGGGCGTCGCCCGCTGAAAACGTTGTTCGATTGAAGCGATGCGTTGCATCACCCGTTGGACATTCTCCATATCGCACCTCTAACCGCCGCGGCTGAATGCCTGCAGCCCCAACTCGTCAAGGAGCTTCTGCTCCTCCAGCAGGGCCTCGGCCTGATACTGGGCCAGCTTCTTCTCCCGAAGCTTTTCCACCAGCTTGCGGGCCTTGGCGGCCTCCTCCAGGGCGGCTATGCATTCCCGGCGGCTGTGATCGGCCGCCTCAACCTTTAAGGCCTGCGCCGAGATATCCCCTTTTAATTTATCGGCATAATCGCGCAAAACCTTAAGTATCGCCACCGTAATAGGTTCTGACAACTGATTACGGAAATTATCCATATGGCCAGTCAGGCTCGACTGGAGGGCCGTCAGCGCGTCCCGCTCGGCCACGTACCGTGCGGTCGCTTCGGCCAGCCTTATTTGCGCCTGCTCTTCCTGCATATGGCGGAACTTCAGCAGCGTCTCCAGGCGGAACTGGAAGGGCCGCATATATCGTCACCTCCCGCCGGCGGTCAACCCGCCAGGCTATGGAGCCTTGCCAGCGTATCGTCGAACGCCACCTGCTCGCGGACATCCTGGCGGAGAAACTCGCGGATCGGGCCGATCATCTGGATGGCCCGGTCGATCGCCGGATTACTGCCGGAAGCATAAGCGCCGATATTGATGAGATCCTCGGCGTCGCTGTAGGCGGCCATCAGGCTGCGGACAACCTGGGCGACCTGCCAGTGCTTTTCGTCGACGATCTCCAGCATCAGCCGGCTGACGCTCTGAAGAATATCAATAGCCGGATAGTGGTTCTGAGCCGCCAGGGACCTTGAAAGCACCACATGGCCGTCGAGAATGCTGCGGACGGTATCGGAAATCGGCTCATTTAAATCGTCGCCGTCCACCAGGACGGTATAAATGCCGGTTATCGAGCCCTTCTCCCCCGCTCCTGACCTTTCCAGCAGCTTAGGCAAAAGGGCAAACACCGAAGGTGTAAAACCGCGGGTGGCCGGCGGCTCGCCGACCGTCAGGCCCACCTCGCGCTGGGCCACCGCGAACCTGGTCACCGAATCCATCATCAGCATGACATCGCGGCCCTGGTCGCGGAAATACTCGGCGATAGCCGTTGCCGTCATCGCCCCTTTCAAGCGGAGGAGCGCCGGCTGATCGGACGTGGCCACTACCACCACCGACCGTCTGAGACCCTCTTCCCCGAGATCGCGCTCGATAAACTCGCGGACCTCGCGGCCGCGCTCGCCGATCAGGGCGATAACGCTGATATCGGCCTCGGTGTTACGGGCCACCATACCTAAAAGCGTGCTCTTGCCGACGCCGCTGCCGGCCATGATGCCGATCCGCTGGCCGCGGCCCATCGTAAGCAGGCCGTCGATCGAGCGGATGCCAACCGAAATCGGCTCGGCGATCCGGTTGCGGGAAAGCGCCGGCGGTGGTGCGGCGTGCAGCGGATACTCGCACTCGGCCGACACCGGCCCCTTGCCGTCGATCGGGTTGCCCAGGCCGTCGAGAATACGGCCGAGCAGTTGGCGGCCGACGGCCACCTTGAGGGTCTTGCGGGCCGACACCACCTGGCAGCCGGGGCCGATGCCCTGCATCTCCCCCAGCGGCATCAGCAGTACCTGATTGCCGCGGAAGCCCACAACCTCCGCCGGCAGACTGAAATCAGCGGCCGGCGACGAAATATAGCACAAGTCTCCCATACTTACCCGGGGACCCTGGGATTCGATTAATAACCCTATCAGCTTGGACACCTTGCCGGTCTGCTGCATCGGGTCGACATCGGCGATCGCCGCTAAATAGCGGTCGGCATTCAAAATGCTCATGGCGTAAGTTCCCTCAGAGCCGACTTTAAAAGCTCCAACTGGGTGTCGATGCGGGCGTCGACCGTGCCGAAAGGCGTATCCACAACGCAATCGCCGTTTTTCAGGGCCCCGTCGGCGACTACCGACAACGCGTTATCCCGCGCCATCAGTGACGAAAGCTCCAGCCTGGCGGCCAGCACCAAATCATAATCGTCGGGGTGGACCCTGACGGTAATCTGTTCCTGGTCCCGCACCTTATCGATGGCGGCCCGGACTATCGGCAACACCACCGTCGGATTCTCGGCGATCTCCTTGGCCAAAATCTTGCCGGCAACCGCCAGCGCCAGCTCCACCAACTCGCGCTCGGCTGACGCCAGTGCCTCGCGGCCTTGCTCCTCAGCCATGGCAATCAGCCGCCGGGAGCGTTCGATGGCCTCATCGACCGTTCCCTGGGCCTGGGCCAGACCTTCGGTATGACCCTGGGCCAGACCTGCGGCGTGGCCCTGGGCGTAGGCCTCATCATACGCGGCGCGCCGCAGCTCCTCCACCTTGGCCTCGGCCTGGGTCAGCATGGTCTTGGCCGCCTGGCGGCCTTCCTCCACCACCCTCGCGGCCTCGGCCTCCGCCTCCCGCAGGATACTCTCGCTCAGCGACGGCACCGGCATGGCGATCAGCTCATCGGCCGCGGAATCCTCGGCCTCGGCGTCGGCTTCCGGCTCGGGGTCCGGCGCCGGCGGCTCCGGCAAAACCGGCTGTTCGAGCACCTTCGGGTCCCTGCCCACCGACACGCTTTTGAAAATCCTAGACAATTATCTCGTCTCCTTTGCCGCGGGAAACGATAATCTCCCCAGACTCTTCGAGACGGCGGATAACATTGACAACCTTCTGCTGGGCCTCCTCGACGTCGCGGATGCGCACCGGGCCCATGTACTGGATCTCTTCGCGCAGCATCTCGGCGGCCCGCTTGGACATATTTTTGTAGACCTTGTCGGCCACCTCGGTCGACGAAGCCTTGAGGGCCAGCGCCAGATCCTTGGAGTCGATCTCCCGCAGCACCAGCTGCAGCGAGCGGTCGTCCAGCAGGACGATATCCTCGAACACGAACATCCGCTTCTTGATCTCCTCGGCCAGCTCGGGGTTCTGGATCTCCAGATTCTCGATAATCGTCCGCTCGGTCGTCCGGTCGACCCGGTTCAGCACCTCGACGATCGAATCCACGCCGCCGGCAGCCGTAAAGTCCTGAGTAACCAGCGACGACAGCTTGCGCTCGAGAATGCGCTCAACATCCTTAATGACATCAGGCGACGTCCGGTCCATCAAAGCGATGCGCTTGGCCACATCCACCTGGCGGTCGGGCGGCAGGGCCGACAAAATCGAGCCGGCCTGGTCTGGCTGCAGATACGCCATAATCAGGGCGATCGTCTGCGGATGCTCATTCTGGATGAAGTTCAACAGCTGGCCGGGATCGGTTTTGCGGGCAAAATCGAACGGCCTTATTTGCAGACTCGAAGTAAGGCGATTGATAATCATCATCGCCTTCTCCGTCCCCAGGGCCTTCTCGATAATCTCGCGGGCATAATCGATGCCGCCGCTCGAAATATACTCCTTGGCCAGGGCCAGCTGATGAAACTCCACCAGTACCTTATCCTTCTGCTCCTGGGTAACCTTGCGGGCGTTGGCGATCTCCAGCGTCAGCTTCTCGATCTCCTCTTCCTTAAGGTGCTTAAACACCTGGGCCGACGCATCGGGGCCGAGGGTGATCAGCAATATGGCTGCCTTTTGTTTGCCGGTCAGCTCCGAGGACTGATACATCCGAAAATCCTCCAGTGAATTATTCCTCGTTCAGCCACGCCTTGATAAGTTGGGCCACTTCGTCCGGTTTGGATTTGGCCAGTTTGGTGATGGCCTCGCGCTGGACCATGCGATCTTTCTCCTGGGGGGTAAGCTCCTTGTTAGCCTGCTCCATGATATGTTGCTGGGTCGCCGCCGTTGGGATCTCCACGACCTCGGGTTCCTCCTCCTGGCGCCGGCGCATATAAGTTCTGATGATATAAA
>JAEZLU010000213.1 GCA_023415075.1 Bacillota bacterium | reverse complement strand
GGCACCATGTAGAAGGCGGTGACGAAGTCGGGGTTGTACCATGGCCGTATCCGCACGTCGTAGGGCAGCTCGGCCTTGCGGCCGGTGTAGCCCTGCAGCCTTGTCAGCATTATTTCCTGGGATTTGATCTGGCCGATGAGCTGGGCGGCGCTGATGGCCGAAGAGGCGGCCATCGAGTCGGAGGCGTCGACGATTACCTGGATGGCGGCACTGCGGCCGTGCTTGAGGTTGTCGGAAAAGTCGGGCGGGATGATGACTCCGACCTTGGTTTTGCCTGAATCGATCGAGTTGTTGACTTCCTGGTAGTTTTTGGCGACATACTTGATATCAAAGTATTCGCTGGCGGTGAGGGCGGCCAGGAAATCACGGCCCTCCTGCTGCAGCGACTGGTCGAAGACGATGGTCGGCAGGTGCTTGACATCGGTGTTTATGGCGAAGCCGAATACCAAGAGCTGGATGATGGGCAGGCCGATCATCATGGCAAAGGTCAGCCGGTCGCGGCGCATCTGGATGAATTCCTTCAGAAGGAGCGCCCTGAGCCGCCTCATGCTACCATCTCCTTGCGGTGGGATTTGACGAGATATACGAAGACGTCCTCCAGCGAGGGGCCGATGATTTCCGGCTGATAGGCGGCAAAGCTGTCAGTTGCCGCCGACGTGGCCAGCACGTGGAGGCTGGCGCCGAAGGGATAGGCGTCAAGGTAGTCGCCTTTGGCCTCGATTTCGGCCAGGAGGGCCATCGGCTCGGCGGTCGGGATGGCCAGCAGCACGCCCGGCAGGCTTTTTTTCAGGTTGGCCGGGCTGTCGCTTATCAGCAGGCGGCCTTCGTAGATGAAGCCTATCTCATCGCAGTGCTCGGCCTCGTCCATGAAATGGGTGGTGACCATGATGGTGGTGCCGGCGAGCGACAGGTTGTAGATGATGTCCCAGAACAGGCGGCGGGATTTGGGGTCGACGCCGCCTGTCGGCTCGTCGAGGAACAGGATGGCCGGTTCGTGGAGGATCGAGCAGCCGAGAGCCAGCCGCTGCTTCCAGCCGCCCGACAGATTGGCGACAAGCTCATGCTGCCGCTTCTCCAGGCCGGCCAAGGCCAGCATCTCGGCTATCCGCCTTTTTTCCACCGCCGGCTCCAAGCTGTACATGCCGGCGTAGAAGGTCAGGTTCTCGCTGACCGTCAAATCGTCGTACAGGCTGAACTTCTGGGACATGTAGCCGATTTTCTGTTTGATGGCCTCGCTATCGCGGGCGATGTCGAGGCCGAGGACCCGGCCGCCGCCGGCGCTTGGTTCCAACAAGCCGCACAGCATGCGGATGGTGGTCGACTTGCCTGAGCCGTTAGGGCCGAGGAAGCCGTAGATTGCCCCCTGCCTGATTTTCAGGCTGACGCTGTCGACGGCGGTAAAATCGCCGAAGCGGCGGGTGAGGTTATCAAGTTCAACGGCGTACATTTTCAGGCCACCTCCGTCGCCAGGGCCACGAATACGTCTTCCAGGGTCGGCGCCACCTCGGTCAGCGACTCGAAAGCAATGCCGGCCCCGTTCAGGATGGCGGCGACTTCGGCCATGGCCGCTGCGGCTTCGGCTACCACCAGATGGTAGCGGTCGCCGAAGGGGTTGACATCGAGGACGCTGCTGCCGGCCAGCAGTTGTTTGACGTTTTTGGCGGCCGTCGCCAGTTCCAGCACCTTGTGGGGGTAGGCCCGGCGGAGGCCGCGGGGCGAGTCGCAGGCCACGATACGGCCGTTGTGCATGAAGGCCACCCGGGTGCACAATTCGGCCTCGTCCATATAGGGGGTCGACACGAATACGGTAGTTCCTTCCTTATTAAGCCCGTAAAGCATTTGCCAGAACTCGCGGCGCGACAACGGGTCGACGCCGGTGGTCGGCTCGTCGAGGAAGTACAGCCGGGGCTTGTGCATGAGGCCGGCCGCCAGGGCCAGTTTCTGCTTCATGCCGCCCGACAGGTTGTCGGCCAGGCGGTCCTTAAACGGCAGCAGTTTGGTGAAGCCGAGGATGACTGAGGCCCGGGCGTCGATCTCGCTGGCGGCCTGGCCGTACAACGAGCCGATGACCCGGATATTCTCCATAACGGTGAGGTCGCCGTACAGGCTGAACTTCTGGGGCACATAGCCGAGTTGATCCTTGATCTTTTCCGGGTTGGCGGCCCCCAGCACGCTCAAAGAACCGCCGCTCGGAGCGAGAATCCCGGTCAGCATGCGGATGACCGTGGTCTTGCCGGCCCCGTCCGGGCCCACCAGACCGAAGATTTCTCCGGCCTCGACCGCCAGTGACAGGCCGTTGACCGCCAGGGTGGGGCCGTAGCGCTTGCTGACCTTTTCCAATCTGATCATTTGAAAACCACATCCGCCGGCATGCCGGGTTTGAGCACGCCCTCGGCGTTGTCGATCTTCACCTTGACATAGAAGACAAGGTTGGCCCGCTCGCGCTGGGTGATGCTCTGGCGGGGCGTGAACTCGGCGTTTTGGCTGATTTCCTTGATGCTGCCGGCGAACAGGCGGCCGGGGAAGGAATCGACCTTGACGTCGACTGTCTGGCCGACCTTCAGGAGGCCGAGCTGGGTCGAGGATACGTATACCTTCACCCAGCAGTCGTTCATGTCGCCTACGGTGGCCAGGGCCGAGCCGGGGTTGATATATTCGCCATTTTCATAGTTTTTGGTTAGCACGACGCCGCTGATCGGGCTGGCGACAACCGTGTCGGCCAGCAGCGATTTGCTGGCGTCGACAATGGCCTGCGAGCGGCTGACCTCCAGCCGCTGGGCCTCGATGGTATCGGGCCGGTTGCCCTCCTGGACCAGGCTGAGCTGGGCCTGGGCGGCGGCCAGTGAATTATAGGCTACGTCGTAGCTCGACTGGGCGGCGTCCAACTGCTGGGCGGCGATCGCCCCGTCGCGGAATAGCGTCCGGTAGCGGTCGAGATCGGTTTTGGCTTTGGCGTACACTGCCTGGGACGAGGCCAGGCTGGCCGCGGCTGCCTGGACTTCCTGGCTGCGGGCGCCTTTTTCCAGGTCGGTCAGTTGGACTTTCGCCTTGACGAGGGCGGCTTCATCCCGCAGCAGCTGGGCCTCGAGGTCCGGCCGGCCGATACGGGCCACCTGCTGGCCGGGCTTGACGGTGTCGCCTACCTGGATTTTCAGTTCGTTCAAATAGCCGTTGGTTTTGGGCATAATATCGGCGCGGGTGATTTCGATGGTGCCGGTCGCCGTCAGGCCATCTTCGCGGGCCAGATAGAGTTTGTAGCCGGCGATGCCGACCAGGACGAGAAGAACGGCGGCCGCTACGGCGGCGATACGCTTATTCATGGCCATCCCTCCTGATGCCGTTTAGGAAGATTCTGAAGGACTGGGCGGTGTACTCGCGGTCGGACTCGTCGGACAGCGTCAGGAATTCGCGGGCCATCGTCCGGCCGATGAACAGGAAGTTCATTATCCCGCCCAGGGCCGGCACGGCCAGGCCTATATCGAGGTCGGCCCTGAACTCGCCGGCGGCCACGCCGTCCCGCAGCGCCTCATGGAGGAAGCGGAACACCTGGCTGATGTACTTTTTGATGATAGGGAAGCAGACCGTCGGGTTGGTCAGTTCGCTGGTCATGATGCGGATAAAGTAGGGCCGCTGGTGGTGGATGCCGGCGATGCTGTCGGCGTAAAGCCGGAGGCGGGACTCGCCGGACATCGCCGAAAGCTGCGGCAGCTTCTCCAGCAGGCCGGCAATCGGCGCGAACTGCTCCTCCAGCACCGCCTGGTACAGGCCCTCCTTGCCGCCGAAGTGGTAGGAGACGGCGGCCACGTTCACCCCGGCCACCCGGGCAACCTCCCGCACCGACACGGCGGCGTAGCCCTGCTTGGCGAAGAGGGTGACGGCGGCTTCGATCATCTTGGTTTTGGTGTCCTTTTCCATACAACCACCTCAAATGAACGATTGATTAAAACGTTTGTTTTAAAATTATCACAGGGCAGCGCCTTTGTCAATCAATTTTATTCTATATTTTTCCGGCCTATACCAGCGGCTGGCCCGCAACTCCGCATTTGGCAGGAGTGGCCGCAGCCGGCGGCGAAAACAGCAGACGGAGGAAGAGATATGTGCCTGATCGTCTTTGCCTACGACTGCCATCCCGAATACCGCTTCATCCTGGCCGCCAACCGCGATGAATTCTACCGCCGGCCGACCGCCGCCGCCGCTTTCTGGCCGGACTGCCCCGATGTACTGGCCGGCCGCGATCTCGAGGCCGGGGGCACCTGGCTGGGCATAACCCGCAGCGGCCGCTTCGCCGCCCTCACCAACTACCGTGATCCGGCGGCCCACATGGACGGCACCCACTCGCGCGGCCAACTTGTGCAGGCCTACCTGTGCGGCCGCTCGTCGCCCGCCGAGTATCTGGCCGGCGTCCGCGAAACCGGCCGCCTGTATAATGGCTTCAACCTGCTGGTCGGCGACGCCGGCGGCCTCTGTTACTACTCCAACCGCGGCGGCGACGCCCAGCCGGTTGCTGCCGGCATTCACGGCCTGAGCAACCACCTGCTGGACACTCCCTGGCCGAAAGTGGCCCGGGCCAAGGCCGGCCTGGCCGTCTGCCTGACCGCCGGCATCGCCGCCGAGCCGCTTTTCGCCCTGCTGGGCGACCGGACGGCGGCCGCCGACGACGAGCTGCCCGCTACCGGCGTAGGCCTGGCCTGGGAGCGGCTGCTGTCGCCTGTGTATATAGCCAGCCCCGACTACGGCACGCGCTCGTCCACCGTGCTGACTATCGACCGTCGCGGCCGGGCGGCCTTCCACGAGCGCAGCCGGCCGGACGGCCAAACCCGCAGTTTCGCCTTCACCTGCCGGGAGAAGTGACGGGACTGGCTGCGGCATCTATTTGCCGGCGGCTACAGATAATAAAAGCGACAATTTGCCAGCAACTATACGCATTGTAATGATAATATATATTGTAATAACATAGATAATTCGCGGACTTTCTGTTAATCGGCTATGACAGGAGAGGGATAAGGCCAGCCCCTGGCGTATATTCCCATTATATAGATAAACGCCGGCCAACCGGCCGGCGACTGGATATTGTCCAAGATTCAAAGGAGGCGACAGCCATGACGTTCAAAATCAACGACCACATTACCTGGGTGGGAAAAATCGACTGGGAGCTGCGCAAGTTCCATGGCGAAGAATACTCGACCCAGCGGGGCTCCAGCTACAACTCGTACCTTATCCGCGACCAGAAGACGGTGCTGATCGACACCGTCTGGGCGCCCTTTGCCAAGGAATTCGTCCAAAAACTGAAAAACGAGATCGACCTTGCCAAGATCGACTATATCGTCGCCCTCCACGGCGAGATCGACCACAGCGGCTCGCTGCCAGAGCTCATGCGGGAGATTCCCGGCACGCCAATCTACTGCTCGAACAACGCCGTCAAATCGCTCCGCGGCCACTACCACCAGGACTGGGACTTCCGGCCGGTCAAAACCGGCGAGAAGCTCAGCCTGGGCGCCCGTGAGCTTACCTTCATCGAAGCGCCTATGCTGCACTGGCCGGACAGCATGATGGCCTACCTCTCCGGCGACAGCGTCCTGTTCAGCAACGACGCCTTTGGCCAGCACTACGCCTCGGAGAAAATGTACAACGACCTTGTCGACCAGGCCGAACTCTTCCAGGAGGCCACCAAGTACTACGCCAATATTTTAAACCCCTTCAGCAAGCTGGTGGACAAGAAGATCAAGGAAATCCTCGCCCTCGGCCTGCCGGTGTCGATGATCTGCCCGAGCCACGGCATCATCTGGCGCGACAATCCGCTGCAGATTGTCGAAACCTACAGCAAGTGGGCGGCCGACTACCAGGAAAACCAGGTCACTGTCCTCTACGATACCATGTGGAACGGCACCCGCCGTATGGCCGAGGCCATTGTCGAAGGCATCATAGCCGCCGATCCGACCCTCACCGTCAAAATTTTCAATGTGGCCCGCTCCGACAACACCAATACCATCGCCGAAATCTTCAAATCGAAAGGTGTCGTCGTCGGCTCGCCCACCGTCAATAAAGGTATGCTTTCCTCGATGGCCGCCCTGCTGGAAGAAGTCAAGGGGGTGGCCTTCAAAAACAAGAAGGCCGCCAGCTTCGGCGCCTACGGCTGGAGCGGCGAGGCCCCCAGGCTGATCGGCGAGGAACTGCAGAAAGGCGGCTTTACCCTTGTGGGCGAAGGCCGCAAAGAGCTATGGTACCCCGACGATGCCGCTCTGGCCAACTGCGTCCAGTTCGGTCGCGATTTCGCCGAAAATCTCAAATAAAAAAATCGCCGCCAAGCCTTGTATCAAGCCAACCCGTCACGGTTGGCTTTTCCATTGCCGCCGGCCCGAAAATTTTTTCTTGCACTTTCCGCCCGTTGTGTTAAAATCATAGCGTATCTTTTCGGCAATTACGAAAGGCGGTGATTGCATGCAACCCTTTTTCCGGCTGGATGCACCGGCTACCGAATACCTAGCCGCAACGCATGGTACGCCTCTCTTGGTCCTGTCGCGCGAACAGGTAAACGCCAACTACACCTACCTGGCGCAGCATCTGCCAGGTGTTAAGATCCATTACGCCGTCAAAGCCAATCCCGACCGGCGGCTCGTCGAGACGCTCGTCAACCTGGGCTCCTGCTTTGATGTGGCCTCGGACGGCGAAATGCTCGCTTTGGCAGATATTGGCGTAGCGCCCGAGCGGATAATCTACGCCAACCCTATCAAAACAGCCAGTGGCCTGGCCACCGCCCGCCGTACCGGCGTCCGCAAGTTCACCTTCGACAGCGAAAACGAAGTCAGCCGCATCGCCCAGGCTATTCCCGGCGGTACCGTGCTGCTGAGGATTAAGGTTGAAAACCCCGAGGCCCTCGTCGACCTCAACAAAAAATTCGGCGCCCCGCCGGAAGATGCCCTGCGCCTATTGACGCTGGCCCGCGACCATGGTCTCGACGTTGCCGGCCTCTGCTTCCATGTCGGCAGCCAGACTACCAGCGCCAAAGCCTACATCGCGGCCATCAAAACCTGCCGTCGCCTGTTCGACGAGGCGGCCGCCGCCGGCTTTGCCCTGCGCTACCTGGACATTGGCGGCGGCTACCCCATCCCCACGCCGCAGGAAAAAATCGACGTCGACGCCATGACCGCCGCCATTGCCAAAGCCTTGGCCGCCTCATTCCCGGGCGTCGAAATCTGGTCCGAGCCCGGCCGCTTCATCTGCGGCACGGCCGTAAACCTGATTACCCGGGTAATCGGCATCCAGCGCCGCGATAACCAGCAGTGGTACTTCCTGGACGAAGGCCTTTACGGCACCTTCTCCGGCGTCATCTTCGACCACTGGGACTTCGAGCTCGAAACCTTCAAGCGCGGCCAGCGGATCGCCGCCACCTTCGCCGGTCCGAGCTGCGATTCCTTCGACGTCATGTTCCGCGACAAACCCACCGTGCCGCTGGCGATCGACGACCTCATCCTCGTCCCCAACTGCGGCGCCTACACCTCGGCTTCGGCCACCACCTTCAACGGCTTCGGCAAAGCGCCGATCGTCGTCTGGGAGGAAGTGCGGACCGCTCTGGCCGGCCCCGCCCTGGCGGCGGCCGCGAAATAGGAATAACATGTTGACCGGGCCAAGCGGCCCGGTTTTTAATTTCCGCCTAAACCGAAATGTCACAAACCTGTCACAAATCCCCTTTATGCTGAAAGTAAATCCAAGAAAGGGGTTAACTGACAATGAAAAAGCTGACCGCCCTCCTCACCATGGTTTTCGTGCTCCTTTCCTTCAGCAGCCTGGCCTTCGCCTGGGGGGGGCCGCGAAGCCACGGCCAGCCCGAGGAGTTCCGGCCGGGGGATAGCCGGGGCTACTTCATCTGGCGCGACGGCGACACCGTCCACCTCAGGGTTACCACCCGCGGCCGCGAGCATACCTTCAGCGGCGTTATCCGCACCGATGGCCGTTTCGCCCATGTCCGCGGTTTCCGCGAGGAAAGCAACGACTTCCACCGCGTAGACCACGACCAGGACAGCATTTTCTTCCGCTTTCACACCGGCGGCGGGGTTGACGGCCTCGACTTCCGGGTCGACGACGCCGACCGGATAAATTTCGACCTCTTCATCGACGGCCACCGCATCTCGCCGCACGAGATATACATCGGCCACCGCGGCTGGCATCCCGACAGCAACAATTTCGATTTCCGGC
>JAEZLU010000252.1 GCA_023415075.1 Bacillota bacterium | reverse complement strand
CCATCGACGGCTCGCTGTACGAGAAGATGCCGGGCTACGCGACGGCCCTGTCGGCCGCCCTCGCCGAAAACCTGGGCGACGCTGCCGGCCGGGTGAGCCTGCGCCTGGTCAAGGACGGCTCAGGCGTAGGGGCGGCCATTGCCGCCGCCATCGCCGGCCCGTCTGATGGCTAATCTTACGGCAATTAGAAACCCGCCCAAATTTTGGGCGGGTTTTTCGGTCAGTTACGGGTTTCCTGGCGGATTTTCTCGAGCGTCTTGATCAGCATCGTCAGCGTCTTGTTCACCGGGGTCGGCACCCCGCGCCGAAAGCCCTCGCGGACGATTGCGCCGTTGATGGCGTCGATCTCGGTCATCCGGCCGCCGGCAAGATCCTGCAGCATTGAAGAACGGTTCTCGGCAGTCGCCACCGCTATTACCAGCACCTTATCGACCGGGTCGGTATACGGCAGAGTTACGCCGGCGGCGTCAGCCACGGCAACCGCTTCCTCGACCGCCATCGCCAGCACTTCTTTTGTTTCATCGTAGTCGGCCAACTGGCCGTTCTTCAGGCCGGTAATGCCGGTAAGGGCGTTGATGCCGACGTTGATTACCAGCTTGCCCCAGATAAGGGCGGTCACGTTGTCGTCGCCCACTGTCGGGATACCGGCCCGGGTAAGGGCGGAGGCGATTTTCTCCAGGCGTTCGCTGCGACCGCCGGCCAGTTCGCCGATATGGGTCTCGCCGCTGCCGCCGTGCATGATCCGTCCGGGTCCCAGCAGGGTGGCCCCCTGGGAGGTTGTGCCGGCGATTACCCGCTCGGCGCCGACTACCGCGGCAATTGTCTCGGCGTTGCCGTAGCCGTTTTGCAGCGTCATGACGGCGGTGGCCGGTCCCAGCAGGCGCTTGGCCGTTTGGGCCGCCGCCTTGGTCGCCGTTGACTTGACGAAGATTACCACAAGGTCGGCCTGGCCGATTTCCTCGAGCTTGGTTGTGGCGTTAGGGCGGGTGGGGATATCCTTGGCTGCCGTGACGATGGTCAGGCCCTGCTCACGGATGGTGCGCACATGCTCCTCCCATACATCCAGCAGCCAGACCTCCTCGCCCGCGAGCGCCAGGCGGCCGCCAAACAGGCTGCCCATGGCCCCGGCGCCGATAATCGCGATTTTCACGGCCGTACCTCCGTTAATAAAGTCGTTTCAGGACCTCTTCCTTCATCGTAAAGCTGTGCTCCGGCCCCGGGAATTTGCCTGTGGCCACTTCCTCGGCATAGGCATTGAAGGCATCTACGATATCCTTGCTGATATTGGCGTACTGCTTGACGAACTTCGGTACGAAGCGGTCGAACAGGCCGACCATGTCGTGAGTCACCAGCACCTGGCCGTCGCAGTTGACGCCAGCGCCGATGCCGATGGTCGGTATGGTTAGTTTCTTGGTGATGATTTCCGCCAACTGGGCCGGAATGGCCTCAAGGACAATGGCGAACGCCCCAGCGGCCTCAAGCTCCACCGCTTCCTGGATCATCCGCTCGGCAGCGGCGGCGTCCTTGCCCTGCACCTTGAAGCCGCCCAGGGCCGAAGCCGTCTGCGGCGTCAGGCCGATATGAGCCATAACCGGCACCCCGCCGCGAACAATCGCCCGCACGGTATCGGTAACCGCCAGGCCGCCCTCGAGCTTGACGCAGTCGGCGCCGCCTTCCTTCATCATCCGGGTGGCATTGCGCACGCCGTCCTCCGGGCTTATGTTATACGAACCGAACGGCAGGTCGCCGACGATCAGCGTGTTTTTGGCCCCGCGGACCACCGCCTTGGTATGGTGGATCATCTCCTCCATCGTCACCGGCACAGTGCCGTCGTAACCCAGCACCACCATGCCCAGGGAGTCGCCGACCAGGATCATTTCGATATCCGTCTTGTCGACCAGAATACCGGTGGGGTAGTCATAAGCTGTGACCATCCGCAGCTTTTTGCCCTGCTCCTTCAGTTCCTTGAGGGCCGGTATCGCTATTTTTTGTTTGGCCATCGGTTATTCCTCCAGTCTAAAGTAAGGTTAACATACAGCCTGGCGCTGGTGGCCGGTGTTATATCCAAAATATTCGCTAACCGCCAACTTATTCCTGCCCGTCGCCGGCAAACAAAAAAGGGGTGGCCTGGCCACCCCCTGCGGTTATCAGCTGCTGTCCCGCTTTATCCGGTTATACGCAACCCTGAATGCACCGGAAACCACATTTGACGCAGACCTCGCCGCTCAACACGGACGGATCGGCCGGGCAGGAACCGCTCGGCCGGCTTTCGGCGTCTTGCCAAATAGCTTCAGCCATCCCCATCACCTCCTGGCAATAGTTTGGCCGAAAAAATGCCGCTAAATCAAAAAAGCCGGCGGCTTTAAGTAGAGCGACCGGCCAAAACGTTTTCCAGGCGATCGAGGAAGGGGGTCTGGGCCGGGGTTATTTTGCGCCTGGCCACCGGCAAGGGAAAAAAAGCGGCCTGGTCGATTTCCGGGTACCACGCCAGGCGGCCGGAATGCGGCGGCCATTCCAGCTGGAACATATTGCTCACCAGCGGCTGACTTTCATCCCAGTCGCCGGCAAAAGCCCAAGCATGGACCGTCTTGCCGCTTACCAGTACCACTGACCCCAGCGGCAGAAACTCGCCGTGGGCCCGGATGCCGGTCTCCTCGAAAAACTCGCGGCCGGCGGCGTCCATATACGCCTCGTCGGCTTCGACCTCCCCCTTGGGGATGCCCCAGTAGCCCCAGTCCTTGTTCTTCAGATAAGGTCCGCCGGGATGGGCCAGAAAGACCTCCAGCCCGCTCGCTCTA